>CAZLTA010000035.1:0-9490 GCA_964562345.1 uncultured Planctomycetia bacterium | reverse complement strand
CAAAACCAAAATGAATCGGAAGATTATCCTGAACCTCAAGCATTACATCCGTTTCACCGGGAATTTTCCCGGGTATTAGAACAGCCCGTGCCGTTCTATCCGGATGCTCGTTAATCTTTATTAAACTTTTTCTTAATAAATTATAATCAAAATATTCACCTGTTTTGAGCCTGACTTTTTTCTTCAGGAGATCTGTGCTGAAATATTTGTTATTTTTAATCTCTAAACTGCCCATCTTCCCTTCCAAGACCCGTATCTCCAAAGTTCCTTTTAAGAGATTCTGGGGCGGTATATAGGCGCGGGAGGTAACATAGCCGTTTTTGCGGTATAAATCCGTAATAAGGTCGGCAATTCTATAAATCTCTTTCAATGTAAGTTCTTTATTCTCGAAGGGGGTTGTAATAGCTCGAATCTCTTTCTCGGTAAATATGGTTACGCCTGTCACCTGAATCTCTTTGATAAAAACTTTCTGTTCGCCTTTTTCAGGTGTAATAGTTTCTTCCTTTTTCTCAATTTCCGGCTGCTCAATCTTTTTTTCAATTCTTTCTCTAAGCTGTTTTTCCTTCTCTAAATCACGTTCTGATTTCTCATATTGACTTGCTGTCTGAGCATAAACAACCCAGGATTGGAATAGAAGCAGAGTAATCAAAAAAGAAACGGCATAACTCTTCTTATCTTTCATATTTCCTCCTGATTCGAAAATTAAAAATAGTCAAACACAGATTGTTTTGCCACAACACCATATTTTACAAAATACCCCGCGAAAAATTCCGCAAAATCATAAGCTTTTGCCTTTCTTTAAAATGCAATTATATTATAACTAAGCTATTTCTCTGTCAATTAGATAAAAGTATTACCATTCCAGATAGGAAATCTCCTCAGGTTTTAATAAAAAACTTTCATATTTTGTGTATATAAGAAATCACGTTTTTTGCAAACTGATGAACAAATATAAAATTGACTTCCACCATCTTTTATTGTAAATTTGCTTGGAAATGGGGCTGTAGCTCAGCGGGAGAGCGACAGGCTGGCAGTCTGTGGGCCGAGGGTTCAAATCCCTCCAGCTCCACCATTTAAAAGTACATCTATAGGATTTAAAATAAATACCCTCTACTTTTTGCAATTTAGAATGGCTTCTCCTATAGATTGCAATTCGAATTGAAGCGACGTATTATTATATTGGATTGCACAAACGCCTTTATAACCTTCTATTTTAGTAGGTTTGCCTTCTGTCCGTTTATCGACATAATTTTTATAAAATTGGTTTAAAGAAACCCCTGTAAGTTTTGACCAAAATTTATTCAATTTTTCACAATTTTGATCATAACGCTGCAATACTCTTACCCGAAGTTTGTTTTCGTCAGCATTGAAATACCTTCTTAATAATTCGAGAAACAATTTTATAACCATAGGATCAGAATTAACAAAAGCAAGATGTCTGGATTTAGGATATTTTTCTCCTTCACATAAATATAATACACCACAAACAAGCTTTCCTATCATAGGATTTTCGAATGGCATATTGCTAAAACAATATGTTCTGTTTTGTATGGATTTCTTCCAATTCTCTATCTTTTGCCTATTCACATCCATTGCTCTTTTCCTTCCTTTCTCACTACCTTGTAATTCTCTCTTCTTCAACCGTAATTTTTGTGCCCCTGTCAATCGTACATTTTTTGTCCAATAAAAAACAGTGCTTTTAGGTATTTTTAGTTTCTCGCCAATTTCCATTAAAGACCTGCCTTTACATCTTAACCGAACCGCTGCCGCTCTAATTTCTTCACTATACATTCCAGACATAATATTTTTCTCCTTTACATTATGATGGTTTTTTTGTATTTTTTATAGCTTTCACTGTCCACTTATATTATAGTGGTATGTAATTTATGTTGCTATAATTTTATATTATCTACACTTAAAACGACGAAAAAAAAGATATGATTTGGAAAAACTTTCACTTAAACTCGAAATGAATTTGAATAGAAAAAGGAGACAAAAAATTTCAACTTACTGCCAATATAAATTTTTAATATCTTTTATTTTTTATTTCCTTTTATCTGCCAATTCAAATCTATTTGCCGAAGAAATTCTTATCATCCCAATCAAAGGCGTAATTGACCTCGGGCTTTCAACATTTGTAAAAAGAGCTGTTGCGCAGGCAGAAGCCCAAAATATTAAAACTATAATTTTGGAGATGGATACGCCGGGCGGCAGAGTTGACGCAGCGGATATTATCTGCGAGAGTTTGTTGAACTTTAAAGGTGAAACTGTAACTTTTGTCCTGAATCAAGCCTGGTCTGCAGGAAGCATGATTTCATTTGCGACTGATAAAATTGTAATGAGCCCCGCATCAAGCATTGGTTCGGCTGAGCCGAGAATAGGGCTGTCGCATACAGAGATAAAAGATGAGAAAATAGTCTCCGCCTTACGCGCCCGGTTTAAAGCAATTGCCGAAGAGAAAAATCACAACCCGGCATTGGCTCAGGCTATGGTGGATAAAGACCTGGTTGTAAAACAAGTGTCCATTAACGATAAGAAGTTTATTCTCACAAAGCAGGAGCTGGATGAAAAGATTGCCCAATTCGGAGAAAAAAATATCCATGTTCTATCTGTAATTTCCGAAGCCGGGAAACTGCTTAATCTGACCGCTTTAGATACTCAGAAATACGGCCTCTCAAGCGCTATCTGTAAAGACAGGGAAACTCTGCTTGCTTATCTGAATAAACAGAATGTAAAGATAGTTGAAACACAGCCTCTCTGGTCCGAGAATTTGGTGCGGTTTATAACTCATCCTGTAACTTCCTCTTTACTTTTAGGAATCGGATTTTGGGCGATTATTTTAGCTCTGCGGATTCCCGGTTTAGGGCTCCCTGAAATAGTAGGAGTTCTATCGCTTTCATTGTTTTTCTGGGGGCATAGGCTTGCAGGACTTGCTAACTGGCTGGATTTACTCTTAATGATACTGGGGGTAATACTGATTTTTGTTGAAATATTCGTTCTGCCCGGATTCGGTATTACAGGGGGAGCAGGTATAATCTGCCTTTTGACCGGAGTTATCCTTATTTTAATGAGGCATCCTGTTTATCCTCCGTTACAGGCGTTTGATAAAGCGGGGAAAATGCTGTTCTCTTCGCTTATGATTACAGCAATACTGTTTCTGGTAAGTCTGAAATTTCTCTCCAAATCAAAAGCCTGGAAAAATATAATTCTTGAATCCAGCAGTAACTCCAAATTAGAACCGCAAGAAGTCATACAGAAAGAAGGTGAGGCTATTTCTGATTTACATCCGGCAGGGAAAGCTAAATTCGGCGATAAAATTTATGATGTTGAAACAGAGGGAGAATATATAAACAAGGGAGAAAAAATAAAGATATTCGCACAAACCGGTAATACAATAAAAGTGAGGCAGGTATGAATATTTTAGGCGATGTTTTTTCCATAATTCTGGGTCTGTTTGGCGCAATATTTTTCTTTGCCATGGAATTATTTATAATCCCGGGTTTTGGAATTATGGGTGTTTTAGGTATTGTTTTAATTGCAGTTACAGCTTTTACAGCCTATAAGAGCATGGGTATCGAAGCAGGGTTCTACACTATTCTATCCGGGCTGTTACTTTCGGGATTGTTTTTTTATTACTTCATGAAAAAGAAGCTGTTCAAAAGAGCGACTTTACAGTACAGGCTGTCTAAAGAAGACGGCTTTGCCGTAAGGCATCTTTTACTTGAGGAATTTATGGATAAAAAAGGCCTGGCTTTGACAAACCTCAGGCCTGTCGGTATTGTTGAAGTAGATAAAGAAAGGCTGGATGCCGTAACAGAAGGGTCGCTGTTTATAAAAAAAGACAGCGTGGTCAAAGTCGTAGGGATTGAAGGAAATAAACTTGTAGTTAAAAACACAGAGGAGGTGTGAGGATGAGTCTATTCATTTTGTTTTTAATAATCTTCGGCGGATTTTTCCTGTTCGGATATTTTATCCCCTTAAGGCTCTGGATTGCGGCATTGGCAGCGGGAGTTAAAATCAATCTTTTCTCTCTTGTTGGGATGAGGCTCAGGAAAGTTGACCCCAATGTAATTGTACCCTCTATGATTATGCTCCATAAAGCCGGCATTTCAGTAGTAATAGATAAATTAGAAGCTCATTTCTTAGCCGGAGGAAACGTATTTAATGTAAGCAAATCGCTGATATCGGCAGATAAAGCAAATATCCCTCTCAGTTTTGAAAGAGCCTGCGCCATTGACCTGGCCGGGAGAGACATATTAAATGCAGTTAAAACTTCTGTTAATCCTAAAGTAATTAATGCTCCTCCGGAAGGTATGATTGCAGCAGTTGCTAAAGACGGCATTCAGGTGCTTGCAAAAGCAAGAGTTACTGTCCGCGCCAATTTAGACAGACTGGTAGGAGGGGCGACTGAGGAGACAATTATTGCCCGGGTCGGGGAAGGAATCGTAACTACTATAGGTTCTGCCTTAACTTATAAGGCCGTCCTTGAAAATCCCGATGCAATTTCCAAAACTGTTTTGAATAAAGGATTGGATGCAGGAACAGCTTTTGAAATTTTATCAATTGATATCGGCGATATAGACGTGGGTAAAAACGTCGGCGCCCATTTACAGGCTGACCAGGCCGAGGCGGATTTAAAAGTTGCCCAGGCAAAAGCAGAAACCCGGCGGGCAATGGCTGTAGCACAAGAGCAGGAAATGAAAGCAAGGGTTCAGGAAATGCAGGCAAAAGTTGTGGAATCCGAAGCGCAGGTTCCGCTGGCAATAGCAGAGGCTTTCAGGGCAGGCCACTTAGGCGTATTTGATTATTACAAATTGAATAACATCCAGTCAGATACCAAGATGAGAACAAATATTGCATCTGATGTAAAACCTGAAAAACCTAAAGATAAATCCTGATGAACTCGATAATACTGCTGTTTATAATCCTGTTCTGGGTTATAGGCCTGGTTTCCAAAATTCTCGAGAAAACTAACCCGCGCCGGGAAGAAGAATTACCGGGAAAGCTGCCGAAAGAATTTTCGCTGTTTCAGCCTCGAATTGAACCGGTTTATATCGAACAAACATCAGAGCAAATTCCAAAAATAAAATCTCAAATTGCACAAAAAGTGGGGGAACAAAAAATAACTGAAACAGAAAAGACAGCAGTAATGCAAAAACCTATAGCTATTGAGGCTGGAATAACACTGGAAAACATGTTAGAATCCACCTCTTCTTTGAAAAAAGCAATAGTTTTAGCAGAGATTTTAAATAAGCCTGTTTGTTTACGGTAACTCTTAAGCCAGGGTGGCGGAATGGCAGACGCGCGTGATTCAAAATCACGTCTCCGCAAGGGGGTGCGGGTTCAAGTCCCGCCTCTGGCATTTTCTAAAACCTGCCGGCAGTCCTAAAGGACGCCCTGCGGGCAGGAAAAAATCCGCTCCGGGCACAAGAAAATCGCCTTCGGTAACGACTTTTGACGATTTTCAGTAGTTAGACCCTTCCTTAAAGAGGAATAGGAAGGTCTATCCTTATTGGATAAGACCCTTCTCCTTAAAGAGGAATAGGAAGGTCTATCCTTTAGGGTTAGGAAAGTATTCTATACTTTCCTATACTATAAAAAAGGCCGGATTTAATCCGGCTTATTTTTTTACCTTCTTTTTAGTTCCCCCCACCAGTGGCCAAGCCTCTATGTTATGTATCGCACATTTTTCATACTTTGTCAAATCTATGTAAATTTTTTTAATATCCTCTGATTCTTTAGAACAAACTGGGTTAACATATTGATTAAAAAGATTTTTCTAAAATCCGGCTTTTAATAAATAACTGCCGAAAAATATAAGGATGAGACCGGAGGCAATTTCAAAAATTCTGATTTTCCCCCTTACTTTTTCAAAAACTGTCAAAAATAGAGACAGCGAGAATGCAGATATTATAAACGGAATCCCGATCCCCAGAGAAAAAACACCTAAAAGCACTGCCCCTCTGACGGCAGTTGCTTTTGCGCCTGCAATGGTTAAAATCGCAGCCAAAAACGGAGTCGCACAGGCAGTAAAACTAAAAGCGAATACGCTGCCAATGAAAAATACTCCCAAAAAACCTGCCGGCCTTGATTTCGGAATCAAGTTCTTTGCAGCAATAAAAAATTTCAGTTTGTTCTGAAACAAAATATATATCCCTAAGAAAATGATTATAACTCCGCCGATTTTCTGAACAGGGGGTTTGAACCTTAGAATATATTCGCCCATAATCGAAACTCCTAATCCGAGTAAAACAAATACGGCAGAAAATCCGAGAATAAAAAATAAAGAATTTAAAACAACCACTTTGCGCGTTTGATAAGGATTTGTTTTCAATTTTTCAAACGATACTCCGCTGATGAAGGAAAGAAAAGACGGTACCAGCGGCAGGACACAGGGAGAAAAGAAATATAAAACACCGGATAAAAACGCAACTGTTAATGAAATATCATTCATTCCCCAGTTGGTTTAAATATTGAACCACCTTATCAGAAGACCAATCCAAAGCCCCTCTTGTCATAGTAACAACTCGAAACTCCTTGTCTATAATAAATGACGTAGGAAAAGCATTTACTCTATATTTATACAGCGACAACTCCAATTGGTCCACATATACAGGGTAATTTATATCCACTGCTTTTATATACCGCAAAATAATATCCCGGGATTCGCCTTCAAAAATAGGAATCAATTCGATATTGGCATTGGATTTAATTTGAGAATAAAGACTTTCTAAAAATTTGTTCTCATACGCACAAGCACTGCAGCTCCTGGCTCTCATATTCAGAATTATTACCTTGCCCTTAAAATCAGACAGCTTATGAGTGTTCCCTTCTAAATCCTGGAAACTTAAATCAATGGCAGCAACTCTTGTTTGTTCAGAATTAACTGCTTTATCCGGAACAGAGGATTGCTCCGGATTTTCTGATTTAGCATTATTTTGAAAATAGAAAATAGCCCCCGCACCAATTATCAATAACACAATGAAGACTATTACTTTTTTTATATTATGCAATCAGGCACCCATAATAACTTTTACTTCATGTTCTTTAGAATCCGAACCAGCGGGAATTAAATTCCCTTCTATCTTCTCACCGTCAAGGTAAACCTCTTTAACACCATAAGATATATTTTGAGGATTTTTAACTTCTATATTATAAACAGCCCCTCTGAATGTTCTCTTTACCTTAAACCCGCTCCAGCCGGAAGGGATACAGGGGTCTATTAAAAGACCTTCTTCCTGGGCACGTATTCCTAAAATCCAGTTACTGCCGGCATGAAAAAGCCAGGCACCCGAACCTGAATACCATGTCCAGCCGCCGCGCCCATAATTCTCAGAATCAGGGCCGTCAACATTCCCCGGCGTAACATAAGGCTCGACGAAATATAAATCCGGCTCCATCCCGCGTTTGACGGGAGAAAAACTGGAATATATATCATACGCTATATCTCCTTTTTTCATTTTACACGCCGCAATAATCGCCCAACAGGCAGCATGAGTATAAACCCCGCCGTTCTCCCTTACCCCGGGAGCGTAACGGGAAAGGTAACCTATCATAGGGTCGGGTTTTTTATAAGAGGGAGAAAATAATATCGGGCCGTATTTTTTTAATAAATTCTTTTCAACACTTTCCAAGGCAGTATTTTTTCGCTCTTCGGTAGTTGTATCATTCAAAATCGGCCAGGTCTGAGCATTCAAGAAAATTTTCCCTTCACCGCAGTCCTTACTGCCCAGCGGTTCCCCATTATCTTTTGTCGCCCTGATAAACCATTCTCCATCCCAGCCGTATTCATTAATAGCTTTTTTTAGTGCTTCTGCACGCTTAAGATAATCCTGCTTCCTTTTTAAATCACCTTTTCTTTCACAAAGCGGAGCAAACCTTTCTAAAATGCCGTACAGAAAATGCCCCAGCCAGATACTTTCGCCTTTCCATTTCAATCCCACTGCACTCATACCGTCATTCCAATCACCCTCTCCAATTAAAGGAAGGCCCCGGGGACTGAATCTGGAGAGAACAAGGTCAATTGCCTTTATGCAATGCCGGTACAATTCTTCCTCTGCACCGTCCACATAAGGCTCTTTCTGATCCAGAATCGAATAATCGCCGGTCTCCTCGAGATAATAAAAAATGATATAAGGCAGCCAGAGCAAGTCATCTGTCATTTCGGTCTTGGCTCCTAATTCTGTCAATGGATGCCACCAGTGGTATACTGCACCATCTGTAAACTGGTGCCGCGCATGGAGTAAAATCTGTTTCTTTGTCAACTCCGGCTTAAGAGGCAGAAAAGCCAGAGAATCCTGCAGCTGGTCTCTGAAACCATACCCGCCGCTGCATTGATAATAACCGGTGCGGGCCCAGATACGGGCTGCTATCGCCTGATACCTGAGCCAGTAGTTGGCCAAAACATCAAACGCTTTATCCGGAGTTTCCACCTGATAAGGAGAGATAAATCCCTCCCAGAAATCAATTGTTTTTCTTAAAGCCTCATCAACATCTTCGGTCTTAGAATATTGTTTTATTAACCGGGCGCTTTTCTCCTCAGTCTCGTTATACCCGAGCAAAAATACAACTTCTTTATTTTCGCCGGGATTTAAAATAATATCTACCTGCAAACTCGCTATAGAATCGTTCCATTTGCCAACTTTATTCTTAAGCTTTCCTTTATCGACTGCTTCGGGATTGGCAAATGTTCTGTAACGGCCGAAAAAGTTTCTCTTATCCCCTTCAAAACCGGCAGGAGTAACATTTACGCTATGGAATCCGTCACCGGTATATTCCTTTAAACCGGTTGAGATAAATCCCGGGATAGGAATCCTTCTTTTAGTAGCAAAAACAGTATTTAACTCCTTGTTGAATGACGTTTCAATAAATGTTTTCTGAAACTCTCTGTGCACATCTTCGGAATTACCCAGGCACCATTCCAGATAACTGAATAGACTCAAGTTTCTTTTTTTATCAGATTTATTGATAATTTTAACCTTCCATACTTCAACCGGAGCATCGGGGGGCACAAACATCGTTATTATACTTTCTATCCCTTTGTACTCCGTATGATATACAGTGTAACCTATACCGTAACGAACTTGGAACTTGTCGAATTCAACCTGACATGGTTTATAGAACAAAGACCAGTACGAGGTTTCGTCATTATCCCTGAGATAAAGAAATTTACCCCATTCCTCCCGCACCAAATCCTGGACCCAGCGGGTTATCCTGCACATCTGGGCATTACCCCAGAAGCTGTAACCGCATCCTGTCTGAGACATTACAGCCCCGTAATCAGGATTGGTTAAAACATTCATCCAGGGCATCGGAGTTAAAGGAGATTTTATTATATACTCCCTGCCTCCTGATGCAAAAAATCCATATTTGGTTTCAAACAGCCGTTCTCCTTGATAATACGTTTCTAACTCTTTCATACTTTGTATAATCCTCCTAATGAGCTCACGATTTACGAAACGCAGTGCCCTGAGGAATTCGTAGAATTCCC
>CAZLTA010000034.1:0-9647 GCA_964562345.1 uncultured Planctomycetia bacterium | reverse complement strand
CGAGGATGTAGTCCCGGAAATCTCCTTGAGATTTCTCGGGAGGCGAATATTTCATGAATATCATGAAATATTCGGGTTAGATATGCAGCTTCCTACTTCTGCTGCCGTTTCCCGCATCGAGCAAGCGCTGATTTAACAAAATCCCTGAATAAAGGATGGGCTTTATCAGGCTTGGATTGGAATTCCGGATGGAACTGGCATGCCACAAACCAGGGATGATTTTTCAATTCGATAATCTCAACGAGATTACCTTTAGGATAATAACCTGAGAAAACCAGCCCTTTCTTTTCCATAATACTTTTATACTCATTATTGAATTCATACCTGTGCCTGTGGCGTTCCATAACTTCATCCTGTTTATAAGCAGAGAAACTCTTAGTGTCTTTTTTAATCCGGCAGGGATAGGCTCCCAGACGCATAGTTCCGCCTTTATACTTGACCAACTTTTGTTCTTCCAGAAGGCTGATTACAGAATACCTGGTTTTTTTGTTAAACTCTGTGGAATTGGCATCTTTAAATCCGCAGACATTCCTGGCAAACTCTATAACCGCTGTCTGCATGCCCAGACAAATACCAAAAAAAGGAACCTGTTCTTCCCGGGCATATGTAATAGCCTTTATTTTTCCCTCCGTCCCTCTATGCCCGAATCCTCCCGGCACAAGTATTCCGTCTATGCCGGCCAACGATTTTTTGACGCCTTTTTTTAACATTTCCTCCGAATCTATTTTTACAATTTCTACTCCGGCATTATTTGCAATGCCTCCATGAATTAATGCTTCATAAATTGATTTGTATGCATCCTGCAAGGTTATATATTTTCCGACAACAGCAATTTTCACCCTGCTTTTAGGATGTTTTATCCGATTGACAACATTTCTCTGCCAGGAAGGAAGCGTTGAATGCCTGTCTTTTACCCCAAGAAAATTTATCAGCAGTTTATCCAGCCCCTCACGGACAAAATACACCGGAACTTCATAGATGCTTTCAACATCCAGCGCCTGAATGACCGCATTTTTATTGACATTACAGAATAAAGCTATTTTTGTCTTTGCCGCTTTATTGAGAGCTTTCTCCGACCTGCAAAGTAAGATATCAGGCTGGATACCTATTTCTCTAAGTTTACCAACACTGTGCTGAGTCGGCTTTGTCTTAACCTCATCCGCACTCTTTAAATACGGAACCAGCGTAAGATGAATACTGAGTGCATTCTGCCTGCCTTCTTCAGCAATAATCTGCCTGATAGCTTCTAAAAATGGAAGACTCTCAATATCTCCTACCGTACCTCCGATTTCAACAATAACAACATCTAATACTTTGCTTCCGGCAACTTTACGGATACAATTTTTAATTTCGTCAGTGACATGGGGAATAATCTGAACCGTATTGCCAAGGTATCCGCCTTCTCTTTCCCTGGAAATAACAGAATGGTAGATTTTACCTGTTGTTATGTTGTTGTCTCTGCGCATGGCCGCATAGGTGAACCGTTCGTAATGCCCTAAATCCAAATCTGTTTCCGCACCGTCATCAGTAACATATACCTCCCCGTGCTGATAGGGATTCATTGTCCCGGGGTCAACATTAAGGTAGGGGTCGCACTTAATAAGTGTTACTTTAAAACCTTTTGATTCCAAAATTTTTCCGATTGAAGCAGAAGCAATACCCTTCCCTAAACTCGAAACAACCCCTCCAGTCATAAATATATACCTGGGCATATTATTTAACTCCTCTTTGTAAATTGTAATACCTTATGGCTCATTTTTCCAATATGTTCTTAGAAATTCTCCGCGGCAGGGATGTAGGATATTTTTTATTAAAACATGCCGCACAAAAATCATCACTGGCTAACGGCATGGATTTCATCATGCCCTCAAAACTTAAATATTTCAAACTATCCAATCCTATAAAATCTCTAATCTCCTCTATACTGTGATTCGATGCAATTAATTCTTTTTTAGTAGGAAAATCTATTCCGTAATAACAAGGAGAGATAAGCGGCGGACAGCTGACTCTCATATGAATTTCTTTCGCACCTGCCTGACGGATAGACCTGACTCTCACACGGCTGGTAGTTCCTCTAACGATAGAATCTTCAACAATTACCACACGTTTACCTTCTAAAACTTCCCTTATGGGATTCAGCTTTATCCGGACATTGAAATCTCTTATTTTCTGAGCAGGCTGTATGAAAGTCCTTCCTATATAGTGATTACGCACCATACCCATCTCCAGAGGAATTTTTGACTCCTGAGCAAAACCTAAAGCAGCATAAGTCCCTGAATCAGGGATAGGCATAACAATATCGCAATCTACCGGAGCCTCCCGCGCGAGTTCAACACCTAAACGCTTACGCGTTAAATACACATTTTCTCCAAATATACCGCTGTCCGGCCTGGCAAAATATATATGTTCAAAAATACAAAATGCATGTTTATTTTCCGGCTTTATTTCCCGGGATGTTAAACCGTTCTTATCCATAAAAACAATTTCTCCCGGCTTTACATCGCGGATATACTTGGCATTCATTAAATCCAATGCGCACGTTTCACTAACAGCTACATATGTGCCGTCAAATTTGCCAATGCATAAGGGACGAAAACCCAGAGGGTCTCTTGCAGCAACAAGCATATCGTCAAACATCATCACAAGAGAAAATGCCCCCTTTAATAAAGACAACACTTCTATAATACAGTCTTTGCGTTCCTTCTTTTGAAACCGTGCCAAGAGATGCATGATAACTTCAGAATCCATTGTGCTGTTGAAAAGAGAACCTCTCTCTTCCATATCAGACCGCAATGAAGCAGCATTTATAAGATTGCCGTTATGCGATATCGCTATATTACAGCCTTTATGTTTTATTGATAAAGGCTGAACGTTTTTTATCACACTTGAACCTGTGGTAGAATACCTCACGTGCCCGATAGCTATATTGCCGCGTAAAGGCCTGAGAGATTCGGTATCAAATACATCGCTTACCAGCCCCATGCCATGGTATTTCCGCATCTTCCGCCCGTCATAAGCAACTATACCGGAACTTTCTTCCCCCCTGTGCTGTAAAGCATAGAGCCCCAGATACACCAAATTGGAAGCGTTTTTATTTCCGTATACTCCGCAAATCCCGCACATTTTATTAACCCATAATCTCCTTTTCTAACGACTCGAACCATTCTCCGGACAACTGTTTCAAAGATAATTCAATCAACCTATTTGTGCCATTAAAAATTTTCAAATATTCACCGCCTGTTTTACCGATTACCTGATAAGGAACTTTATTTTCACCGGCAAGCGCTTTGATTTTCTCAACATTAGAATTATTACAAGAAATTATAATCCTTGACTGCGATTCGCCAAAAAGAAGGGCGTCTTTTCTGATATCAAAACCCAGATTGTCAATAACAGCACCCTGCATATTAGCTCTGTCGGAAATACAGCATTCAGCCAATGCAGCCGCCAAACCGCCTTCGGAACAATCATGCGCTGAATTAACTATTCCCAGTTTTATCATCTCCCGCACCGCAAACTGCAATGCCCTTTCTGATTCTAAATCCAGCTCCGGAGCATCCCCTTTTACCAGACCATATATCCGTTTTAAATATTCGCTGCCTCCTAACTCTTCCCTGCACTTCCCCAGTAAAATAATCGAATCTCCACTATTTTTAAAATACTGCCTGCAAACTCTGTCTATATTATGAATAATTCCAATCATCCCGATTGTAGGAGTAGGATAAATCGCACCCTGAGGGCTTTCATTATAGAAAGAGACATTCCCGCTGACTACAGGCAAATTAAAAAATTTACAGGATTCAATGATACCCTGCATACACTGCTCAAACTGCCAGAACCTATCAGGGATATCAGGGCTGCCAAAGTTAAGGCAATCAGTAACCGCTGCAGGTTCTGCCCCTGTACAGGACAAATTCCTCGCAGCCTCTGCCACTGCAA
This sequence comes from uncultured Planctomycetia bacterium, assembly GCA_964562345.1. Classification (GTDB taxonomy): domain Bacteria; phylum Omnitrophota; class Gorgyraeia; order Kaelpiales; family Kaelpiaceae; genus Saelkia. Next base: position 5,708 of record CAZLTA010000034.1, on the reverse strand, counting down.
TCTGAGCCCCTTTATAAGGGTTTAAGTAACAATAACGGCTGTTGCAGTCGCAAGTTGCCGCTATAGCTTTATCAGTTCCCTTCAATCTGATAACTGCCGCATCCGAACCCGGCAATACAACTGTATTAGTCTGGACCATATGGTCATACTGTTCATAGACCCAGTGTTTGCTTGCAATTGTCGGAGAACTTAAGAGCTTAAGTAGAACTTCATTATAATTACGGGGTTCGGTAATTTTATCTATATCCAGTTTATTTAATTCATCCAGATAATCAGGTTTTTTAGAAGGCACATTACAGACAGGAACCTGGGTTAAAGAATGGGCTTTGATTTCAGCTGCAATCTCCCCCTTATCCTTAATTTGCACCACACCATTATCGGTAACCTTGCCGATTACTTCAGCATTTAAATCCCATTTAGAAAAAATCCGTTTGATATCTTCCTCTTTCCCTTTTTTAACACAAACAAGCATTCTTTCCTGAGATTCAGACATCATTACTTCCCATGCCTCCATATCAGCTTCTCTTCTGGGAACAAATTGAAGTTCAATTTCCATTCCTACATTGCCGCTGGAAGCCATCTCACTTATTGAACAGGTAAGCCCTGCGGCACCCATATCCTTAATACCCACAACATAACCGGTAGCTAAAGCTTCCATTGTCGCCTCAATCAAACATTTTTCCATAAAAGGGTCTCCGATTTGAACCGTAGGCCTTTTCTCCTCTCCTTCTTTAAATTCATGAGATGCTAATATGCTGCAGCCGCCGATTCCATCCCGCCCGGTACTGGAACCGACATACATAATCGAATTGCCCGTTCCTTTTGCCTGAGCACGAATCAACTTATCTTTTTCGGTAATGCCAATACTCATTGCATTGACTAAGCAATTTCCGCTGTAACTCTCGTCAAAATATATCTCTCCCCCGACAGTAGGAACTCCAATACAATTACCGTAAAACTGAATCCCATCAACAACGCCCCGCAGAAGATATTTATTATAGGAATCTTCCAAGGGGCCAAAACGCAAAGAATTCAAAGTTGCAATCGGATACGCTCCGGCAGTAAAAATATCCCTGATAATACCTCCTACTCCTGTTGCAGCCCCTTCTCTGGGCTCAACCTGGGAAGGATGATTGTGGCTTTCCATCTTAAAAACAATGGCCAAATCATCCACGATAATCCCTCCTGAATCCTCACCTATCAAAATCTGGTATTTGCCTTCTTTAGGCAATGCTTTAAGTAAATTACGGGAATGATTGTACCCACAGTGTTCAGACCACTCCACAGAAAACATCGCCAATTCTGTCGGAGTCGGTTCGCGCTTTAGAATTTCTACAATTCTTTTGTATTCGGCATCATTTAAACCAAGACTTCTATAAACCTCTGCTTTTACCATTTTTTATTAACTCCACTGCTTAAACAGCCAGGGATTTGATAACTGATTCGAAAATTAATGCCCCGTCTTCAGAACCTAACTCTTCTTCAGAACTCCTCTCCGGATGAGGCATCATACCTAAAACATTGCCTTCTGTGTTTATAATTCCGGCGATATTTGAAATAGCTCCATTGGGATTATAATTTTCTTCGACGTCACCCTGAAAATTAGAATAACGGAAAACAATCTGCCTGTTATCTTCCAGCTTTTTCAACCCTTCATCATCAATATAATAATTCCCTTCATTATGCGCTATTGGAATTTGTAAAACATGATTGTTATTATACAGATGTGTAAAAGCAGTTGCCGTATTTTCTGTCTTTAAATACACATATTTACATATAAAGTGAAGGTTTGTATTCCTGAGCATTGCACCCGGGAGAAGCCCGGATTCAAGCAGAATCTGGAAACCATTGCAAATTCCGATTACTAAACCGCCCTTTTTCGCAAAATCGATAATTGAATTCATTATCGGCGAAAACCTTGCGATGGCTCCCGTTCTTAGATAATCTCCATAGCTGAATCCGCCGGGCAGTACAATACAGTCAAAATCGCCCAGATTTGTATCTTTATGCCATATATAACCGGCGGATTGTTTTAAAACATCGCCAAGCACATAAAAACAATCTTTATCACAATTAGAACCCGGAAAAACAACAATACCAAACTTTATTTTTTGCATAATATTTTTATAACTGAATTAACAAATTAAACTTGCCTGTACCCGTAAGGGTGCTACTTTTTACTTTTTAACTTAAAGCTGTAATTTTCTATTATAGGATTAGCCAGTAGTTTTCTGCACATATCCTCAAGTACCACTTTGGCATCTTCCTCGCTGTTGGAATCAAGCTTAATCTTGATTAATTTCCCGGCTCTGACTTCTTCTACATTATCGTATTTTAAAGAACTCAGAGCATGTTTTATTGCCAAACCCTGCGGGTCAGAAACTGTTTCCTTAAGCGTAATGTAAATTTCCGCCTCTAACATTTTATTATCACCCTCTTTATATAATAATTACACATTACTTTTTATATATTCCTGGATAGATTTTACCTCAAAATCAGATTTTTTCACAGCTTCTATTCCATTCACCGCTGCCTGAGCACCTTGAATAGTGGTAATACAGGGAACACCGCACATCACTGCAGTATTTCTTATGGCTTTCATATCCGATTGGCTCCTGGAACCTGAAGGAGTATTTATAATAAGTTTCAGTTCATTCTTTCTAATAAGCTCTAATATCTTCTTATCGCCTTCTCCCAATTTACCAACCATTTCTGCCTTAATATTATTTGATTTAAATACTTTGCAGGTGCCTCTGGTCGCTATAATTTCGAATCCCAAATCAGAAAGTTTTTTGGCAATAAAAACAATATTCCTTTTATCATCATCCCTCACGCTGATAAAAACCTTACCTTCCAAAGGCAATCCTACTCCCGCGGCAACCTGAGATTTATAAAACGCCCTGCCGAAAGAAGTATCTATTCCCATAACTTCGCCGGTAGATTTCATCTCGGGGCCTAATAAAATATCCACGCCGGAAAATCTGGAAAAAGGCAAAACCGACTCTTTTACCGAAACATATTCCATCGTTAATGCTCTCTCGCTGATTCCAAGCTCAGCCAGTTTCTCTCCGGCCATTAAACGAACCGCTATTTTAGCCAGAGGCCTGCCGGTTGCTTTGCTGACAAACGGCACAGTCCTGGATGCCCTGGGATTAACTTCCAATACATAGACAACTCCATTTTTCACTGCAAACTGTATATTCAACAATCCTTTCACTTCTAATTCTCTGGACAATACATATGTTATTTCTTTTACTTTATTTAAAATATCATCGCTCAAAGTATGCGGAGGCAATACACATGCAGAATCGCCGGAGTGGACACCGGCTTCTTCAATATGCTCCATAATTCCTCCTATTACAGTTACCTCCCCATCCGAAAGTGCATCTACATCTATTTCTACAGCATCTTCTAAAAACTTATCTATTAAAACCGGACGCTCACAGGATGCTTCCTGCGCTTCCCCAATAAATTCCATTAAGGACTCTTCATCATAGACTATTTTCATAGCTCTGCCGCCGAGAACAAATGACGGCCTTACCAAAACAGGATAACCTATACTTTTTGCTGCTTTCAAAGCTTCTTCTTTTGAGGCCGCAAAACCATTGGCCGGCTGATTGATATTCAATTTTTCAAGTATTTTTGAAAATTCATCTCTGCTTTCTGCCCGGCGTATGGATTCAACCGAGGTGCCTATAATAGGCGCGCCCGCTTTCTCAAGCATATTTGCGAGATTAAGCGGGGTCTGCCCGCCGAACTGAACAATGACACCTTGAGGTTTCTCCTTATCTATTATATTCATTACATCTTCAAACGTAAGAGGCTCAAAATACAATTTATCCGATGTATCATAATCAGTTGATACTGTCTCCGGATTTGAATTCACCATTATAGTTTCATACCCTTTCTCTTTCAGTGCAAAAGAAGCATGGCAGCAGCAATAATCAAATTCTATCCCCTGTCCTATCCTGTTCGGCCCTCCGCCTAAAATCATTATCTTTTTTTTATCGGATATTCTCGCCTCATCTTCAATTTCATACGTAGAATAATAATAAGGCGTGTAAGCTTCAAACTCTGCAGCACAGGTATCAACCAGTTTAAACACTGCCTCTATCTTAAGACTTTTTCTGTAATCTCTTACTGCTAATTCATTGCTATTTGTAAACTGCGCTATCTGGACATCGCTAAAACCGTATTGTTTAGCTTTGTATAACAATTCCGGCGACAGCTTCTTCAAATCATTGTCCGCTTCTTCGATTATCTGTTTCTCAAGTTCAACTATATCGCGTATGTTTTCAATAAACCAAGGGTCAATATACGTAAGGTTTTTAATCTTCTCAGTTGTATATCCTTTTTGCAGTGCATATTTTATATAGAATATCCTGGATGCATTCGGCTCTTTCAGCCGGAGCTCCATTTTTTCATCTGATATCTGGCGATAATCCTGTTTATTGTCCAAACCGGAATGCCCGATTTCCAGCCCCCGCAGCCCTTTTTGCAGTGCCTCTTTAAAAGTCCTGCCAATCGCCATCGTCTCGCCCACTGATTTCATAGAGATACCTAAAACATCACGCGCTTCAGGAAATTTCTCAAACGTAAATCTGGGTATCTTTACAACACAATAATCTATCGCCGGTTCAAAAGAAGCCGGGGTTTCTTTCGTAATGTCGTTTTTTATTTCATCAAGAGTGTATCCGACAGCAAGTTTGGCAGCGATCTTCGCAATCGGGAAACCGGTAGCTTTAGATGCCAGAGCGGAACTCCTGGAAACCCTGGGGTTCATCTCTATTACCACCATTCTTCCATTCTCCGGATTAACGGCAAACTGAATGTTAGACCCCCCGGTTTCAACTCCGACTTCCCGAATTATCTTTATTGCAGCATCCCGCATATTCTGATATTCCCTGTCAGTAAGCGTCTGAGCCGGAGCTACAGTTATTGAATCCCCTGTATGGATACCCATGGGGTCGAAATTTTCTATAGAACAAATTATGACAACATTGTCTTTTTTATCCCGCATAACCTCTAATTCATATTCCTTCCAGCCGTAAATAGATTCTTCAATTAAAATCTCACTTATCATACTGTTCTTTAACCCCATATCTGCTATATTTTCAAATTCATCTAAAGTTGCGGCAATTCCGCCTCCTGTTCCGCCCAGAGTAAAACTGGGACGGATTATAACAGGAAAAGGTATCTTCTTAATCACCTCTCTTGCTTCATCCATATTATAGGCCAGAGCGCTTTCAGGAAGATCCATGCCTATTTTAGACATTGCTTTTTTAAAATATTTTCTGTCTTCGGCTTTTTTAATAGCTTCATAATCAGCCCCTATCATTTTAACTTTATATTTGTCCAGAATACCGGCCTCTGCAACCTTAACTGCGATATTGAGCCCTGTCTGCCCGCCAAGAGTCGGCAATAAAGCATCCGGCCTTTCTCTTTTGATGATTTTTTCAACAACCTCCGGTGTTATCGGCTCGATATATGTAACATCTGCTACTTCAGGGTCTGTCATTATGGTAGCCGGATTGGAATTAAGCAGTATAATTTCAAATCCTTCTTCTCTTAATGCCTTACAGGCCTGGGTTCCAGAGTAATCAAACTCACAGGCCTGGCCGATAATTATCGGTCCGGAACCTATAATAAGTATTTTTTTTATATCAGTTCTTTTTGGCACGATTTTCCTCGATAAGATTGATGAATTC
>CAZLTA010000033.1:6820-9866 GCA_964562345.1 uncultured Planctomycetia bacterium | reverse complement strand
CGGCAGCTGCTGTTGAAGAAGCAAAGAAAAGAGGTTTAAAAATAACCGCTGATACTACTCCGCATTATTTAGCGCTTAATGAAGATGCAGTGCTGGATTACAATACCAATGCTAAAGTTAATCCTCCTTTGCGCAGTGAGGGAGACAGGCTGGCTTTGATTGAAGCTTTGAAAAAAGGCGTGATTGATGCTGTTGCGACAGACCATGCTCCTCATTCCAGGGAAGAAAAAGACTGTGAGTTTGACCTGGCAAGTTTTGGTATTATAGGATTTGAAACTGCATTGGCAGTTGGACTGAAGCTGGTTGGAGAAGGGCAATTAGAATTAATTGATTTGATTGAGAAAATGGCCTCCAAGCCGGCTGAAATTTTGGGTTTTAATGATAAAGGAAGAATTAAGCCCGGTTTCATTGCGGATGTTTTGATTGTGGACCCTGATAGGGAATGGAATTTGACAGAGGATGAGATTGTTTCTAAAAGTGTGAATACGCCGTTTATGAACTGGAAGTTCAAGGGGTGCCCGAAGCATCTTATTCACAGAGGTTCTGTTGTTGTGGAAAACTTTAAAATTAAGGAGGTAATCCGGTGAAGAAGACAGTTGGTTTTTTAGCGTTGATTTTATTTGTGTTGGTTCCATTAGCAAAGTCAGCAGATGAGGAAATAGGCGTGGTTATCAAAAATATTCAGCAGAAAGTCGAGTCTTTAAATTCCTACCAGGCAGATATGGAGATGGTGTTTTTAAAATCTTCTCAAGGCGTTACGAATGTTGAAGGGCATATAGAGTTTGTTAAACCTGATAAATTGAACATGATAATGGGTGTCAAAGATGAGGAAAAAACCCGCCAGTATATGTATTCAGACGGGATGATAATCTGGCAGTATATGCCTATGTTTAAAGTTGTTTCCAAAGTGGATTTAGCTGCTTTAAAAAAAGAGTTTCCAAATGCCGAGGATTTAGTGAAAAATCAGTCAAAATCAGAGAATTCAATTTATGATATTGAAAAGAATAATATTAAATATTCCGGAATTGAAACTCTGGACGGTGAGGAGGTTTATGTTTTCGAGGGTAAGATGAATCCGGATGTAGAAAAAGGGATGGATATGCCTGTTGATATAGTTTCTGTTAAAGTATGGATATCAACAAAAGACGGCCTGCAGAGGAAGGTGGAATACTATGGTGAAAATAACGAGGCTGTTTTATATCAAAAGATGAATAATGTTAAAACCAACATTGAGATACCGGATTCAGAATTTCAGTTTCAGGTGCCGGAAGGCGTGGCTGTTTTAGATACTACGCCCCGGGCCAGGGAAATGTTAAAACAAAAGATGCCCCAAGATGAAAAATGAAGTTCATCCTTACCCCTGAATTGGGAAGGCTCTGCAAGTGGTTAAGGATATTAAATTACGATGCCTATTATTTCAAAGGAAGAAGTGCTTCGCTGATTTTAAAAGCTCTTCAGGAAGACAGAATTATTATTACCAGAGAGAAAAGAAGTTTTAGGAATTCTGCGGTTAAGAGCGTGGTTCTAAATCAGGAGAAATTACTCTCTCAGATCAAAGAATTAAAAAGTGTGCTGGGGCTTGATATTAATATAGACAATATTTTTTTACGCTGTGCTGATTGTAATACGGTAACAGTTAAGGTTGATAAGAAGGATATAAAAGGGAAGGTTCCTTCCTATGTATATGATAACCAGCAGGAGTTTTATAAGTGTCCGGTATGTAAGAAGATATTTTGGCGCGGTACACACTGGGAATTAGCAAAAAATTATTTATCTGAAATAGAAAAGGATTATTTATCTGAAATAGGAAATGATAGTTGCTGATTTTCATATCCATTCCAAATATAGCCGTGCAACAAGCAGGGATATGGATTTAGAACATTTAAGCGAATCTGCGCGGTTTAAGGGCGTAGACCTTTTAGGCAGCGGAGATTTTACCCATTTTCTCTGGCTGGAAGAACTGAAGTCAAAACTTAAAGAGAAAAGTTTCGGTATCTATGAGTTTGGCGGCGTTTGTTTCATACTCACAGCAGAGGTTTCGAATATTTATTCCTATCAGGGTAAAGTGCGTAAAATACATAATCTTATAATCTCGCCTACATTTGAAACAGTGGATAAAATAAACAGCCGGCTAACTAAATTCGGGAGTTTGACTGCTGATGGAAGGCCGATGCTGGGGCTCAGCGCAAAGAATCTGGTTGAGATTGTTCTGGAAGTTGACCCGGATTGTATGATAATCCCTTGCCATATCTGGACACCATGGTTCAGCCTGTTTGGGGCTAATTCAGGATTTGACGATATAGAGGAATGTTTTGGTGAATATACGAAATATATTTATGCTCTCGAGACGGGTTTATCAAGCGACCCTGCAATGAACTGGAGGATATCCGGGTTGGACAAGTTCAATCTGGTTTCTAATTCAGACAGCCATTCTCCATCGCGGATAGGCCGGGAAGCAAATGTTTTTAACGTTAAAATGGATTATCAGGAGATTATGCAGGCACTGAAGAAAAAAGATAAAGAAAAGTTTTCTTTTACAGTCGAGTTTTATCCTCAGGAGGGAAAATATCATTTAGACGGGCACAGAAACTGCAATTTAAGCTTTTTGCCTTCTGAAAGCATAAAGTTGAATAACATTTGTCCCCATTGCGGGAAACCGCTGACTATAGGAGTATTACATAGAATAGAAGAGCTTGCAGACAGAGAAGATGGTTTTGTTCCCCCTGAGGCTGTTCCGTTTAAAAGTTTAGTTCCGCTGGATGAAATAATTGCACAGGCAAAAGGTGTTCAGAAAGGTGCCAAATCAGTCAGCATAGAATATAATGCTTTGATACAAAGATTTGGGCCTGAACTGGAGATTCTGCTCAAAATGGATGATGAGTTTTTGAAAGATAAATTCCCTCCTAAAATTGCCGCAGGAATTTTAATGGTTAGAAATAATAAAGTAAAAATCTCACCCGGTTATGACGGTGTGTATGGAAAAGTAAGTTTATTTGAGGGAGATGATAAGGCACAGCCTGAGCAGCAGTTAAGTTTATTTTAGCAA
>CAZLTA010000033.1:0-6720 GCA_964562345.1 uncultured Planctomycetia bacterium | reverse complement strand
TGAGACTTGGACTTTGCCGAGGCGAAGACGAAGGGAAAGTACGTAGTCGAATTGTCTCGAGGTATTGATTGGCAGGAATACTGGGCAATGAGACTTGGACTTTGCCGAGGCGAAGACGAAGGGAAAGTACGTAGTCGAATTGTTTCGACAGGGAGAAAAGAGGAACTTGTTTAAGAAAGCAAATTGTGATATAAAGACAGAGTTTTGTAAATCGCTGCATAAATGAAGGGAGAAAAATATGCCTGAGCTTCCAGAGATTGAAACCATACGCCGTGAGTTAAAAAGCCTTATTATCAATAAAAAAATCAAGGATTTTTATGTTAAGGATAAAATTTTCCTGAAGAAGCCTAAAGCTGTATCTGCCTGGCGGAAAAACATAACATCCAAAGTAAAAGATGTAAGCAGGCAGGGCAAATTTCTGATTATTAAATTAAGCAATGGGTTAAAAGTTGTAATACATTTTAGAATGACAGGGCAGTTAATATACGGCGGTGATGACGGGGCAAAAGTTAAAATTGTTTTTTCAGATTTAAGCGCTTTGAGTTATTACGATAAAAGAAGATTCGGGGAGTGGTATTTAGTGAAGAGTGAGAAGGATATTCCCCTTCTGCAGCTTCTCGGTATTGACCCTACAGCGGAAAGTTTTACGCCTCATGTTCTGAGCAGTCTTCTGGAGAAGAAAAATACCAAAATTTATGAATTTCTGTTGGACCAGAAGGCTATATCCGGAATCGGCAATATCTATGTTAATGAAATTTTGTACCATGCGAAAATAAGCCCTTTCAGGAAAACCAGGGAGATAAATAATAATGAAGTTGAGTCATTATACTATTCGATTAAAGAAATTTTAAATAAAGCTATCAAAGCGCGGGGCTCATCGATTGATACTTATTTGGATATCTGGGGTAATCCCGGCAAATATGCATATCAGCATGTGGTTTACGGTAAGGAGGGTGAATTCTGCGCTCATTGTCCGAACAAAATTATGCGGAGTAAATTAAGCGGCCGTTCAATATATTTCTGTCCCGGATGCCAGCAGTGAAAAAAGATTTTATAAATGCGAGGGTTTTGTCCAATAACGAGATTTATCTCCGGCATTATCTTATCGAACTTGAAGTTTCTAAGGGAATGGATTCTGTTCCGGGCCAGTTTTTACAGTTTCGTTTATTAGACAAGAACCAGTTTTTAAGAAAGCCGTTCAGTATTTTTGACCAGGAATTCAATAGATTAAAAATACTCTATAAAGTAAGAGGGCAGGTTACGGACAAGTTAAGCCTGCTTGATGAAGGAGATGCTGCAGATATTATCTATCCTTTAGGTACAGGGTTTCCCGAACATGGAGGTAATAAAGCGCTGTTTATTGCCGGGGGAACCGGATTTGCTCCTTTATATTTTTTAGCCAAAAGATGTCTGAATAATTCTAATATGGAAATTAAATTTCTTATCGGAAGCAGCAGTGCTGAAGCAGAAAAATTCGGCGGATTTTTAAAGGCATTGAGTTTAAAAGCATTGATTGCGACTGAAGACGGCTCTATTGGTAAAAAAGGTACTGTTATACATCTTTTGAAAGAAACGAATGATATTGAAGATTATATTATTTACAGTGCAGGTCCTGTTGATATGCTGAAAGCAGTTTATTCTTTTGCTCACTTAAAAGGTATCAAAACATATTTTTCATTAGAATCTCATTTTGCCTGCGGACTCGGTTTTTGCTGGGGATGCGCAATAGAGACTAAAAACGGATTTTTAAGAGTATGCAAAGAAGGCCCGGTTTTTGAAGGAGAGTCAGTGCTGTGGGAAAAGATTTAATGGATTTAAGTGTTGATGTATCGGGTTTGAAATTTCAAAATCCTGTTGTTATCTTATCAGGGTGTATGGAATATGATGATGACTTTCAGGAGTGTATTCCTGTCAATCAACTGGCTGCTTATATAACAAAAACTATTACCTTAGCTGAACGTTCCGGCAATCCAACGCCCAGAACATGCGAGGCTGCTGCGGGTTTGATTAACTCTGTCGGCCTGCAGAATAAAGGATTGTATTATTATATTAAAGAAACTTTACCTGAATTGAAAGAGCTGATTAATATTCCAATCATAGCCAGTATTGCCGGTTTTACGATTGAAGAATACGCATCTGTTGCTTCGCGTCTGGATAAAGAGGATACTGTTTCTGCTCTGGAAGTAAATATATCCTGTCCTAATTTGGAGAAAGGTATTAGTGAAAACACAATATTTGCCCAGGATGCGTATATGAGTTATGGTGTTGTTAAGGCTGTCAAAGAGTCAACAGCTAAACCTGTAATAGTTAAACTCGCACCTGAGGTTACAGATATTAAAGCAATTGCTCAGGCAGTTGTCGATGCAGGCTGCGATGCTTTAACGGTTGCAAATACTTATCCGGCTATGGCTGTAGATATTAAGTTTAGGAGGCCTAAATTAGGTGCTGTTACCGGAGGTTTAAGCGGGCCGTGCATAAAGCCTCTAACATTAAAGAAAGTTTGGGATGTTCATACGACAGTTGATGTTCCTTTAATTGCATCCGGCGGGATTATGAATGCAGAGGATGCTTTGGAATACATAATAGCAGGGGCTTCATTGATTGGGCTGGGAACTGTTAATTTTATCAATCCCCGGGCTGGGTTGGAGATTATAAAAGGGATCAGGAGTTATTTAACAGAGAATAAGTTAAAATATAATGAGCTTATCGGGAGTCTTAAAGTTGAAAAAATCTGAAAGAGTGATCGTTGCTTTGGACGTAGAAAAATGGAAGGATGTAAAATACTTTCTGGAAATTCTTTCCGGACATGTTAAAACGTTTAAAATCGGTCCCCGATTATTTATTCCTTATGGCAAGAAGATAATCCGGCTTATCAAAAGCTACAATTGCGGTGTTTTTCTGGATTTGAAACTTCATGATATTCCGTCTCAGGTTGCAAGCAGTGTGAGAGAAATTGCGGATTTAGGAGTAAATATGTTTACACTTCATTCCTTGGGAGGGGAGGATATGATTGCTCAGGCGAGAAAAGTTCTGGATTCTTTTCCCGGCAATGTGCGGCCTCATATGCTTGCGGTTACTGTTTTAACAAGTATTTCAGAAAAAGACTTGCATTTTTTAGGTTTTAAAAATACAATTAATAGCATAGTTTTTAAACTTGATAATTTAGCTTTAACTTCCGGAGCAGATGGAATTGTTTGTTCTGTAAAAGATGTTAAAATGTTAAAGAACAAAATAGATAAAGATTTTATTACTGTTGTGCCTGGAATAAGATTAGTTTCTCAGCACAGGGACCAGAAGAGATGCGGCAGCCCTCAGGAAGCATTTAGTCGAGGCGCGGATTATATTGTTGTAGGCAGGTCTATTTTAAAAGCCGAAGACCCGGTTAAAGCGTTAAAGGAAATCATCAAATGAAATGTGTATCCCCCTGTGGGGGATAATTCGCCCATGTTATAACGGGCTCATTACACAGACGGCTAATATTTCCGCTTCGAAGAATGTGCTAAAATTCTTAAAATAATTTTAGCACTCTCAGCGGATTAATTCGCACAAATGACTTATGTCACACGGTGTGTTCCATAAGTCATGTGCTCATTAGGAGGTGGTCAAATGAAAGAAGAAGATTTACTTGCAATATTGAATGAGACCAATGCTATTCAAGCAGGTCATTTCTTCCTTTCCAGCGGTTTACATTCCGAGCAGTATATTCAACTGGCGCGTGTATTCCAATATCCCAAATATACATCCCGTATTGCCAATGCTTTAATCGAAAATTTCCGCGTAGATAGGCCGGCAATTATAACAGGCGTTGCAACAGGTGCTGTTATTCTGGCTTATGAAGTTGCCAGAGCCATCGGCGCCAGGGCAATGTTTGCTGAAAGGCAGAATGGAAAACTTGTTTTTAAAAGAGGTTTTGAGATAAGAAACAGGGAAAGGGTTTTGATAGTAGAAGATGTTATTACTACAGGAAAATCTGTCCTGGAATTGAAAGCGCTTTTGAAAAATTTTCAGCCTTTGATTGTCGGAGTAGGAGCGATTATAGACCGAACTGAAGAAGGTTTTAAAATCAGAAATAAATACGAGTGTCTTCTGAAATATACCCTGCCGACTTATAAATCAGATGATTGTCCGCTTTGTAAAAAAGAAATTCCGCTGGTTAAGCCGGGCAGTAGAGACAACATCTGATACCGAAGGCCGTATTTTAAAAAATAGCGCTGTTTTGATAAGGAGGAAAATCTATGGAAGTAAAATTAGAGCAGTTGATAGAGACGATTAAAAAAGACGGTGTTTTAGAGGCTCAAAAGCAGTCTCGTGAGATTATTAAAAAAGCTCAAAAAGAGGTGGCTCAACTCATTAAGGAGTCAAAAGAAAAAGCGGAGCAGATTATAAGCCAGGCTAAGCTTGAAACGGATAATTTTAGAGATACGGCGGAAAAATCTATTCAGCTTGGCGGGCGCGATTTGATATTGAGCTTAAAAGAAAAGATACAGGAGATATTCGATGCTTTGCTGAAGGAAAAAATAAAAGAAGAATTAACCCCGGACTATCTTAAAGAGCTCATTATTAAAATTGTTACAAACTGGGAGCCTGGCAAAGAAAATTCCTGGCAGGTTTTGATTAGCGATGAGGATAAAGAGCAGTTAAAATTGATGTTATTAAAAAGCTTTAAAGAAAAAGTTCAGGGTGAAATAGAGATCAAAACGAGCAGGGCTTTAGAAAAGGGGTTCCGTATAGGTTTTAAGGGAGAGGAGGTGTATTACGATTTCAGCGATGAAAGTATTGTTGAGGCGCTTTCGGTTTTTATTAATCCTTTGATAGCAGAATTGATAAAAGGTAAAAATTTCTGATGGATAAGTATTATTATTTGGTATCTCAACTGCCGGAACTTAAGTTCGGCGGGGAAGTATTTTTAAGCAAGGATGATTTTATAGAGCAGGCGTTAAAGTGGCTGAGTGAAGATGATTTTGCGCTTCTTGAAAAGGTAAATATTAATGATGTCTCTTGGGATGACAGCGGCTGTGCCGTCATTAAAGAATATAAACAGTTTGAATCAAACCTGCGGGAAGAAATCGCAAAATATAGAGGCGCGGTAAAAAGAAAAGAGGAATACCAGTTGAGAGAACCGTTGAAGTCTATCCTGATAGAGGGGAATCCTTTGGAGGTGGAGAAAAAATTACTGCATTTGAGATGGGGTTTCATTGAAGAACTTCAAAATTTTCACTATTTTGACATTGGATTTTTGATATTATATATGCTTAAAATTCAAATTTTAGCTCATCTCGTTGTTTTTGATAAAGAAAAAGGCAGGGCAGTTTTTAATGAACTTTCTCAGCCTGCTTTAATGTAAATAATATGAAAAGTAAAAATGCAGGATATATAATTTCAATAAACGGGAATATGATTGCTGTTAAATGCCAGGGTGCAATTATACAGAATGAGTTGGGCTATGTAATTAAAGATAAGGAACGCCTTAAAGCAGAGGTTATCAAAATTGAAGGCGATACTGCCTATATGCAGGTGTTCGAAAACACCAAGGGATTGAAAATATCCGATCAGGTGGAGTTTAGCGGAGAGATGCTTTCTGTCCAGCTCGGGCCGGGGCTTTTGGGTAAAGTCTATGACGGGTTGCAAAATCCTTTATCTGTTCTTGCTGAGGAATACGGTTTCTTCTTGCCGCGCGGTGTTGATATAGATGCTTTAGATAAAGATAACGTATGGCATTTTACGCCTGCTGCATCTGTATCTGATGTAGTGAGTGCCGGTTATACTATAGGATATGTTTCCGAGGGGATATTTAAGCATTTTGTTATGGTGCCGTTTAATTTAAAAGGTGACTTTACCGTTGCTGATATTGTTCAGGAGGGAGATTACAAAATAAAAGATGTCATAGCGCATATAAAAGATTCAGCTGGTAATCAGATAGAGCTGGATATGGTTTTCGACTGGCCTATCAGAATACCGATTACTGCTTACAAAAAGAAGTTGACGCCTCAAGAGCCGTTTGTCAGCCGTGTCCGTATTATAGATACTTTTTTCCCTGTAGCAAAAGGGGGCACTTACTGTATTCCCGGTCCTTTCGGCGCCGGCAAGACGGTTCTCCAGCAGTTGACAAGCCGTTATGCCGAAGTGGATATTGTAATTATAGCTGCCTGCGGCGAGCGGGCGGGAGAAGTGGTAGAAACTCTGCGCAAGTTCCCCGAGATTACAGATTCGCGGACAGGGAAGTTTTTAATGGAAAGGACTATTATTATTTGCAATACCAGTTCGATGCCTGTAGCTGCCAGGGATGCTTCGGTTTATACGGCAGCAACACTGGGTGAGTACTACAGACAGATGGGGCTTAATGTTTTACTGCTGGCAGATTCTACATCCCGCTGGGCGCAGGCGATGAGGGAAGTTTCAGGCCGTTTGGAGGAAATTCCGGGAGAAGAGGCATTCCCGGCATACTTAGAATCCCGGATAGCAAGATTCTATGAACGTTCCGGCGTAGTTGAGCTTTTTAATGGAGATAAAGGTTCTCTTACGATTGGCGGGACCGTTTCTCCGGCAGGCGGAAATTTTGAGGAGCCTGTAACGCAATCAACTTTGAAAGTTGTCGGCGCTTTTCATGGTTTATCCCGGGATAGAGCGAATGCCCGTAAGTTTCCTTCCATTGCTCCTTTGGAAAGCTGGTCTAGATATAAAGGTTTTATTGACCAGGAGGAAGTTGATTATGCTAAAAAA
>CAZLTA010000032.1:0-9992 GCA_964562345.1 uncultured Planctomycetia bacterium | reverse complement strand
GATTCTCCTATATCTTTCATTGACTTTAATGATGCTACACCTGGATATCGTATAGACGATTTTTCATATTTTCTTTGGACTTTCTTAGAATTAGGAAATGGTCTACTAGCAGATATTCAAATACAAAAGATTAAAATGCTATGTGATACATATGGTCTATTAGACACTAAAAATCTTGTACCAGCTATCCTAAATCAACAAGAAAGAATCTTAAGAATGAGGAGATTAATAGTTGAAACAGAAATAGATGATGAGAAAAGAGATTTTTCAGCTTCAATATTCTGAGGCGGGATCTGGTTTAATGACAGACCTGAATTATCTGAAGACTTCATTATTAATTATTCCTTGACAACCCAAACTTTAATCTGGGCTTTAATATCAGAATGAAGACAAATCGGGACATGATAAACTCCAAGTTCCCTTATCGGCTCCTCAAGCGTTACCGCATGCCTGTCTATATCAAATCCTTCATCTTTAAGAGCCTTGACAATATCTATATTGGTAACTGCACCATACATCTTTTCCTCTTCTCCTGCTTTAACCCCTATTGTTATGGAAACTTTGGAAAGTCTTTTTTTCAAATCCTCTAAATTGCTCAATTCTTTCTGTCTTTTCTTTTCTGCAATAAGATTCCTCTGCTCTAAATCACGCACAACCTGATGAGTCGCTTCTTGAGCCAGGCCTTTAGGTATTAAAAAATTCCTGGCATAGCCGTCTTTAACATCCATAATCTCACCCTTAGAGCCCATGCTTTCATAATCCTGCAGTAATATTATCTTCATTATTCAGTAACAAACGGCAGCAACGCCATAATCCTGGCATTCTTTATCTCGGCAGAAAGCTTTCTTTGATGTTTTGCGCAGTTTCCGCTGGAATTTCTGGTTCTAATTTTACCTTTATCAGTGATGAAGTTCTGCAAAAGTTCCAAATCTTTATAATCCATAGCTATATCTTTAACACAAAATCGGCAATACTTCTTCCTTTTCTTTAGAAACTTATCATCCTGTTTTTTTATATTTTTTTTTCTTCTAAAATCTTTCAAAACGGCACCTCGTTTTCTCCTTCAGGATTTAACTCCTGCTCCGGGCCAGTCTCAGCCGGCAGTATTTCCTCTTCTATCCCTGTCCCCGGGGTAGAAGATACATCCTCTTTACGGCTCAGGAATTGCACTCTGTCTGCTATCACATCCATAGCACTATATTTCTTGCCTTCATACTCCCATGTTCTGTACTGCAGCCTTCCTTCTATAAACACCGGCCTGCCTTTGGCAAGAAACTGATTGCAGGATTCAGCCTGTTTGCCGAATGTCACAATTTTTACAAAGCAGGTTTCTTCTTTCTTGTCTCCGGTTTGAGTTTTAAAAACACGATTTACAGCAAGGCCGAAACTTACAACAGCTATGCCGGCCGGTGTGTAACGCAGTTCCGGGTCTCTGGTTAAATTACCGATTAAAAAAACTCTGTTTAAACTCGGCATTTATTTCTCCTTTTTTAATATCAAAAATCTCAAAATATTAGCACTTAATTTCCATTCTCCGGAAAGCTCTTGAGGCACTGTTTCAGAAAGTTCAAAATATCCTAAAAGATATATCCCTTCCTGGAATTTTTTAACCGGGTAAGCAAGCTGTCTCCTTCCCCAGACGCTGAATTCATCTGCCCGCCCGTCTCTTTTAGAAACTGAATTCTTAATCTTTTCCATCTCTGAATTAATTTCAGATTCATTCAGGTCAGGATTCAAAATAAACATAATCTCATATCTTTTCATTCTTTTATCACCCCTTTTAATCGGATAATATTAGCATAGAAGCATATTCGAGGCAACATCAAATTATTTTTTTTCTGTTATAAAAAGACATCGCCTTATCAATACCCTCTTTAATATAAAAATCCGCTGTCTCCGCTGCTTTCCCCGCTATACGGGTATAATCCTCAACTTCACTTTTAGACAACTCTTCTAATACGTAATCTTCAGCCGCCTGGCTAGAATCAAGCGGCCCTATACCAATCCTTAAACGGGGAAACTTTTCACTTCCTAAAGCAGCTATTACAGAAGCTAAACCTTTATGCCCTCCGGAGCCGCCTTCGGATTTGATTTTAATATATCCTTTCTCCAGATTTAAATCATCACAAATAACAAGTAAATCCTTATTCTGGAATTGGTACTTATTTCTAATACATGCAATAGAACTTCCGCTAAGATTCATATACGTATACGGCTTAAAAAGCCATACTCTGTTCATGAGACCTTCTTTTTTTATATGATTTAAGCGGATTTCCCTCCAGAAATTATTTTTTTTAATATCCTTTTCCTGAGAAGCAGCCTTTTTAAAATCCGGCGGTAAGAAACACGCAATTTTAGCCTTACATAACCTTTTTTTAAAATCCACCTCATATTTAGCAGCAAGCTGATCCAGTACCTGGAAACCTAAATTATGCAGCGTATTCTTATATTTCTCACCCGGATTGCCAAGTCCAGCTATAAAAAGCATTCTCTTATCGAGTCCCCGAACCTTTATCCTTTGTTTCCTGAGACTCTTTTTCTTCCTCTGCCTTCTTCTCTTTGATAACTTCCGGCTCCTGTGCTCCTCCTTCCGCTGCCTCAACTGGTGCCGCCTCTTCTACAACCTCTGCCCGAGGAGCAACTACATGCAGAACAACCTTATCCAAAGCACCCATGAGTTTCACACCATCAGGCACTTTTAAATCAGAAAGATGAATTGCATCACCTATTTCAAGGTTATCTACTACAACTTCAAGCTTTTTAGGAATCTGAACCGCTTTACATTCAATCTCCACCTCCCACAATAAGTGATCCAGCACACCGCCGTCTCTTTTAGCACCGATTGCCTCGCCTTTGACCTCAAGCGGAACTTTAACTTTTATAACTTCCTCTAAAGAAATTTCCTGAAAGTCTACATGGATAATACTTCCTTTAATTACATCATGGTCAACATCCTTAAGCATCGCAGTTTTAATATCTTTTTCACCGCCATCTGTAATTTCAATCTCCGTAACAATATTTTCAGAATGAGCTTTGTGAAATAGATGTATCAGGTCTATCTCTTTAAACTCCAGAGGCATACTGCTTCCTTTCTTATATAATATCCCGGGAATTAAACCCTGCCTCCGGATTTTACCAGCATACTCTTTACCTGTAGATTCTCTTTTTTTTGCCTCGATTTTAAGTTTTTCCATAATTGACCTCCCTAAAAAATATCAGCATGTTATTACGTTCACACGTGTGCACGTTCAGTTAAACAAAACGCTAACAGATATTTCTCTGTGAATTCTTTTAATAGCCTCTCCCAGTAATGGTGCAACCGAAAGGACCTCTATTTTATCAATTTTTTTCTCAGATGGAAGAGGAATCGTATCTGTAACATAAAATTTTTTAATGTCTGATTTCTTTAAGCGCTCAATTGCAGGGCCGGAAAGTACAGGATGTGTAATAGCAGCATAAATATTACAGGCACCCCTTGCTTTTAATGCCTCAACCGCCTCGACAATAGAACCAGCTGTTGCAGCTATATCATCAACAAGACAAACATCGTGCCCCTTAACTTCACCTAAAATATTCATAACCTCAGCCTGTTCTGCGCTGATTCTTCTTTTATCAACTATTGCTAAAGGCACGCCAAGTCTTTTAGCATACGACCTGGCCATCTTAATCCCGCCAACATCGGGCGATACCACAATTAAATTTGAGCTTTTTACCGTCTTCTTGATGTGTTCGACAAAAGTTTTAACAGCCAGTAAATGGTCCAAAGGGATATCGAAAAAACCCTGGATCTGCCCGGCATGTAAATCCATAGTCAATACTCTATCTGCACCTGCAATCGTAATTAAATTCGCAACAAGTTTGGCAGAAATCGGAACTCTGGGCTGGTCTTTTCTATCCTGCCTGGCATAACCGAAATAAGGGACCACAGCAGTAATTCTGTGGGCTGAAGCGCGTTTTACAGCATCAATCATAATAAGTAATTCCATTAAAGTATCGTTCGGGGGCGCACAGGTAGGCTGGATTATAAAAACATCGTTGCCTCTTATATTCTGCTCAATTTTCACCTGAATTTCACCCTCGCTAAATATAGAGACAAGAGCTTTACCTAACTCAATACCTAAATAATCACAAATTTTCTTAGCTAATTCAGGATTAGCATTACCTGTAAAAACCGTCAACCTATCCATATTCTCACCTCCTAATGAGCACATGACTTATGGAGCATTAGCGAACATAAGTCATTTGTGCGAATTACTCCGCTGAGAGTGCCAAAATTATTCTAAGAATTTTAGCACATCTTTCGAAGCGGAAAATATTAATCATCTGTCTAATGAGCTCACGATTTACGAAACGCAGTGCCCTGAGGAATTCGTAGAATTCCCAGGACTAAGTCCTTGAAATCGCTTCGCGATTTCTAAGGGTCCGTAAATCGTAGAGCGAATTACCCCCCCTTGATTTCTCCGAAATCAAACCAGGGGGGATACATTTCATTACCCCTTTCGGGGAAATGAGCAGTAACTTGCATCTTTATTTAGTTTTCTTCAACACTCTTGCCGGCGCTCCCACAACAACCTCATAAGCACCAACATTATTATTTTTCGTTATTACAGCTCCGGCACCGGTTACAGCACCTTCTCCGATTTTAACAGGAGCAACAATTGTTGTATTACTTCCTATAAAAGCACGGTCTCCTATGACGGTTTTATTTTTGTTTTTCCCATCGTAATTTGCAGTTACACACCCTGCTCCTATATTTACATTTTTACCGACTACAGCATCTCCAAGGTATGAAAAATGTCTGACTTTAGTCCCTTCATTTATATAAGAACGAACTATCTCTACAAAATTGCCCACACTGACATTATTTTCCAAATATGAGCCGCTGCGGATTCTTGAACTGGGCCCGATGGTGCAGCTTTTGCCTATTTTAACTCCGGACTCAATATAAGCAAACGGATATATAACGCTGTCTCTACCTATCTTCACATTTCTCTCGATATAAGTATTTTCAGGAGCTATTACCGTAACACCATTTTTGATATGCTCCAATGCATTCCTCTTAAAAAGAATTCTGCCAGCCTCTATTAAATGTGCTCTATTGTTGATACCCATACCTTCCTGAGAATCCTTTAATTTTAAAGACGAAACCTTCAACCCTTTTCTGCGATAAAACAAAATTATTTCAGTAAGATATTTTTCTCTTTTTTCACCCTTAGGCTTAATGCGGGATAAGCTTTGTTCAAGAAACTGCGAACGCTTAAAAACGTATACCCCTGTATTTATCTCTCTTATGCCTCTTTCTCCTTTTGTAAGCAAGTCATCTTCCTTAATCTCCGAAATCTTACCCTTATTATCTCTTATTATCCTGCCATACCCTTTAGGATTTGAAACATCCATAGTTAATACTGTAATATCTGCGTTGTTTTTTTTGTGGATAGTTATTAATCTCTTAAGCGTCTGAGGTTTTATTAAAGGGATATCTACATAAAAAAGCAAAATATCACTGTATTTAAGAGGCAATGATTTTAAAGCTACTGAAAAAGCATCTGCTGTGCCGCGCTTAGCTTCCTGCTCCACGACAGAGACATTTTCAATATCAACAGCTTCTTTATCCCCGTTTCCCATAACAAGATAAATCTTACCAAAACCTGCCATTTTTGCATTTTCAATACTGTGAGTTAAAAGCGGCCAGCCTCCCAGCTGTTGTTTGTACTTGGGAATATCGGATTTAAGCCTCCTGCCTTCTCCGGCAGCCAAAATAACAGTACATATTTTCATAATAGAATCAGAACCATAAATTTAAAATCCTTATATACTGGGGAAGGAGGGCTCGAACCTCCACAGACGGCTCCAAAAGCCGTTGTGCTACCATTACACTATTCCCCAAATTCAAATACTAAGAGGGCTGAATATCTTCCTCATGTACTACAGAACCGGCATCTGGTTCTTGATGAGGATTATTTTTAACTTCCTCATCATAAGCATCTAAAACCTTTTTCTCCATGTAGGCGCGAAATTCCTGGTTTATCGGATGAGCAATATCTTTAGTTTCCTGTTGTCTATCATAAGAATCTCCATACCTGGAAGCTTCCAAAGCAACTCCGCAGTAGTTGCAAAATCTGGCCATAATCGTATTGCTCCTTCTGCAGCGCGAACAAGGTTTTTGTACTTTTCTGGAAGGCATGGCAACGAAAAGCCCTTTATTACCTTCAATAACCTTGACATTACGCACCACAAAAGCGTCGTCAAACGTCACCGTAACATAAGCCCTAAGCTTTTTGTTACCTTGCACCCTGGGAAACACCTTCACCTCTGTGATCTCCAAAGCAAGCACCTCCTTATTTTAGAGATTCAACCATAAAGACCTGATAACCCATAGAACCCAGATCACCTCGAACCTGCAATGCTTCATCCCCTGTAGAAAACACAGCATATAACGCAGAGCCGGTTCCACTCATACCAATTATTTCAGCATGAGAATTTTTTAGATTATTTTTAAGAGAGGATAATCGTTTATCTCTCACAATTTTCTCAAAAACATTGTAAGAGTATTTTTTTAAAAAGTCCATGTTAACATCATTCCCGCTGCAAAGTTTAATTTTATCCCAGCATTCAGAGTGTGTCAAGGAAGGTTTCCATTTTTGATAAGCAAACTCTGTCTTTATTCCAAAACCCGGGAAAATGACTACAGCAAAAAAAATAAAATCAGGGGAAAAACCTCTTATCTTACCGCCCCGCCCTTCAACTACAACCCAGGGAGCATCCGTTATAAAAACCGGAACATCCGAACCTAAAGATGCAGCAATTTCAATTAATTCTTCATCAGCAAGCCCCAATTCAAAAATTTTATTAATACCTTTGATAACATATGCGGCATTGGAACTGCCGCCGCCTAATCCTGCCTCAATGGGAATAATCTTATTAAGCTTGATTTTAATTCCGCGGTTTATATTGTATTTTTTCTTCATAATCTCTGCGGCTTTAAAACATATATTCTCTTCATCAAAAGGAGCATTCCCATTTACTTCCAGCATAATTTTATCATCCTTTGCAATATCGATTTCTAAATCGTCAAAAAGATTTATTTTGGCTATTAAACTTAAAATATTGTGATAGCCGTCTTCTCTTCCGGAGGTGATATCGAGGAAAAGGTTAAGCTTGGCTGGGGTTTTATAGGTTATCAACTTTTTTCTCAAGCAGTATCTTTGCTTCTTTAACCACATTCTCAGAAGTCAGGCCAAAAGCTTCCAGTAAAACATCTGCTTCACCGCTTCTTCCAAAACGGTCTCTGATACCCATGAGTTTCATAGGCACAGGATAATTCTCACACACAAGTTCTGCTACAGCAGAACCCATGCCTCCAAAAACCTGGTGCTCTTCAACAGTAAGAATTGCCTTTGTTTCAGAAGCGGCTTTTATAATTTCATTCCTATCTAATGGCTTAACGGTATGAAGATTTATGACTCTTGCCGATATATTTTCCTGTTCCAGAATATCAGCAGCTTTAAGGCAGATATGAACCATCTGCCCGCAGGCAATAATTGTCAAATCCCATCCATCCTTTAATACATTTGCTTTACCTATCTGGTATTCATCTTCTTCATTTGTAATAAACGGAACACTGTTCCTGGTCAATCTCAAATATACCGGCCCGGGATAACTTGCAGCAACCTGAGCTGCCTTTTTAGCCTCGTAATAATCAGCAGGCACAATAACTGTCATATTAGGAAGCACCCTCATAAGTGTAATTTCTTCCAGCGCCTGATGAGTAGCGCCGTCAGGGCCTACGGTAATACCTGCATGAGTACCTACAATATTCACATTCAGGTTCATATATGCAACAGATATTCTTATTTGGTCCCAGGGCCTGCCGGAAGCAAATACCCCGAAAGTACAGGCAAAAGGGATTTTACCTTCCAGCGCAAAACCTGCTGCAGCAGATATCATATCCTGTTCCGATACGCCAAAACTGAAAAACCGCCGGGGGAACATTTCTTTAAACGCGCCTGCTCTGACTGATTCGGTAAGGTCAGCAGTCAGAACAACTACATTCTCATTTTGTTTGCCCAGTTCTAATAACGCATCTCCGAAACCGTCTCTGGTTGATTTCATTCCCTATCCAGTTCTTTAAAAGCTTTTTCCAAATCTTCTTTTACCGGAGCAACGCCATGCCATTTGTTATCATTCTCCATAAATGATACACCTTTACCCTTTACAGTATGAGCGATAATCACAGCCGGGTGCCCTTCAATCTTATCAGCCCAATCTAAAGCGCTTATTAAAGAATTGAAATCATGGCCGCCGCATTCTGCAGTTTCCCATCCGAATGCGGACCATTTCTCTTTATAAGGCTCTAAATTTTTAACTTCATTTACAGGCCCGTCTATCTGCAAATCATTATGGTCAATAATGCCTATTAAATTATCCAATTTATAATGCGCAGCTGTCATAGCAGCCTCCCATATCTGGCCTTCATCCGTTTCACCGTCTCCCATAATGCAATAAACTCTATTTTCTCTCTTATCCAGTTTCCCAGCCAGAGCCATGCCTATTGCAATTGATAAACCCTGCCCCAAAGAACCGGTAGAAGCCTCTATTCCGGGTGTTCCTTTTTCAGGGTGGCCCTGCAGGCGCGAACCGTATTTTCTTAAAGTCAAAAGCTCATTCTTAGGGAAATACCCGCAATCTGCAAGAACAGCATAAAGAGCAGGACAGCCATGACCCTTGGAAAGAATAACTCTATCTCTTTGAGACCAAACTGGATTTTCAGGATTATGCCTTAATTTGTAATAATAAAGAGCTATCAGTATTTCAACCAGAGATAAAGACCCCCCTGTATGGCCGGAGCCTGCTTCCTGAAGTATAGTAAGGATATCTTTTCTAATCTGGCGCGCCTTCTGCCGGAATGATTCTATATCAGATTTATTGACCAATGTTCTCCTGAGTCCCCTTTATTTTCTTTTCCAATCCAATTTGGGCGGGATTAATTTTTAATGCCTGCTCCCACTTTGCAGCCGCTTCATCCAGCATCCCTTTTTTATAAAGAATATCGCCCGTATGTTCTAAAATCACGGAATCTTCCGGTTTATATTTTAAAGCCTTATTGATATATTCCAATGCTTTGTCAAAATTACCCAATTTGAAATATATCCAGCCCATGCTGTCTAAATATGCACCATTTTCAGGGTCTATTTTAAGCGCTTTCTGCAAAAATCCTTCTGCTTCATCAAGATTGATTCCCTTTTCAGCATATATGTAGCCTAAATAGTTTAAAGCATCTGCATAATCAGGTTCAAGAGCTATCGCCTCTTTAAGATTTGCAACCGCTAAATCCCACTCCTTTATATCTTCATACAATGCGCCCAGAAAAAAACAACCTTCTGCATTTTTAGGATTAAGCTGTTTCGATTTTTTGAAAAACTGAATAGCCTCTTTATTTTCTTTCAGTTTATAACAAACAAATCCTTTCAGGAAATAAACCTGCTCTAATTTGAAATTTTCATCTTTAGCCTTATCCAGCACTTCTTTTGCCTTTTTTAACTCATTATCTTTGATATAAAAATACGCAATTTCTAAATAAAGCCCCTTCCCATCTGGAGAATCCTTCAATATCCCGGCATAAATCTGCTCTGCTTTTTTAACATCCCCTTCTTTATAATAAGCCTGGGCTAAAAGCTTGCGCAGTTTTAAGTCACCCTCTTTTTTCTCTAATCCCTGCTGATAAACTTCAATGGCTTTCTGATAATCTTTTTTCATTTCATAAAAGACACCTAAAGTAACATACCCCTGAATAAAATTAGGGTCTGCTTCTATAACCTTAAGCATCTCCCCTATCGCCCGGTCTAATTTATTACTTTTACTGTAAAGTATTGCCAGATTAAAACGCAAAAGAGGCAGCTCCACATCTTCTTTTAAAAGCTTCTCATAAGTCTCTGTTGCCTCAGTAACTTTTTCCTGGAGAACGTACAAATCAGCCAAAGATGCCAGAGCCA
>CAZLTA010000031.1:0-10269 GCA_964562345.1 uncultured Planctomycetia bacterium | reverse complement strand
CTATTTTGACCATCCTGACAATGCAGGCAAAAGCTTTAGACGATGGGAATTAGAGGATCTCCAAGATAGGGAATTCGAACCGGCTTTACGTGTATATAAGCCCTACAGCAAACAACACCTGGGAGAAATCCTTATTGTATTAGGATTAAATCTTGCACGAGAACTTAAAGCTGGATGCTGCGATGCTATTAATGTAAATCATGCCGGAAGAATTTATAGCAGATTCGGGTTTAAAACGATCTTTAAATCGGAGCGGAATAAAAAACATGCGCTTAATGATAGTGCTTAATGATGAGGATGAAACACCAATTACATTGCCTCCTTTAAAAGGAATTAAATCTTTTCGCCAGGATGTAAACTAAAAATGAAAATAAATAAAAGGCTCATTCTATTTATGGTGATAGGATATATTCTAATATCATTTTACCCGGCACAAGCAAGAAGAATGAAAGGAATATTAGTTATCAATCCTGATATGGCTGTTTCTATAGAATCATTCACTCAATTAATCAAAAACCATTTCCAGGGTAAAAACAGCATCTCCGATCTTGATTTAGGAGCAGGAAACGGCAGGAACAAGACAGGTACAGCAAGCATTGAGTCAAATATTCGGACCGGATAATGTATACTATTCCGGGATAGATATTGGAACTTTTAATTTCTATCAGTCCCAAAGAGAAGGTAATGCTCTAATAAAAATGGACGTCCGTGATGCTATGAATAATCCTGCATTAAAAAATCGTGATTTGATAACAATATTTGCTCCCGAAGGTTTGAATTTGAGCCTTTTTGTTCAGGTGACTAAACAACTAAACAAATGATTAATAAAGACGGATTGATAATAATCGCCCCTTATTATGCAGAAACGCAGTCTTTGTTTAACGGCGGATATATGGGACATCTACCATTTGAAAAGATATTAAATATTTTATCAGATTTTACACTCGTACGTTTTAATAATCCCGATGGTTGGCCTAAAGGTGATATCATTCAAGGGCCTTTTGCATTCATTTATTCCCCAAGTGATTTTACAGAGACATATCAAAGATAAATGATATAATAACAGACAAAGAACAAGGAGATAATATATGGCAAATTTTTCTTTTGATGTTGTTTCTGAAGTAGACCTGCAGGAAATGGATAATGCTGTAAACCAGGCTAAAAAAGAGTTATCCCAGAGGTATGATTTCAAGAATAGCAAGGCATCTATTGACTACGATCGAAAAGAGAAGACAATAACCCTGATTGCAGAGGACGATTTCAAATTACATTCTCTTACTGATATTTTAGCTGCCAGGCTGGTTAAAAGAAGGATCTCTTTTAAAGCGCTCAAGTTTAATCCTCCGGAAAAGGCCTTTGAGGGATATCTCCGCCAGACAGTGGAATTATGTATGGAGATTGATAAAGAAAAATCAAAAGAGTTAATAAGCGGGATAAAAAAACTCCGTTTAAAAGTGCAAACCCAGATTGAAGGCGGAAAAATAAGAGTCAGCTCGTCAAATAAAGATGCACTGCAGGAAGTTATCGCACATCTAAAGAGTTTAGATTTTCCTATACCGCTCAGCTTTCAGAATTACCGTTAAATTTATTTCCTTTTGAAACGGGGCAGCGCTCATAACTTATTAATAACAAAAAACTTATCCTCTGAAACAGCATTACTGCAAAAAAATACAGTTTGGCCTTGACTATGATAAACCCAAAGTTGTAAATTAATTGCTGTATTTTAAACTGAAATTATAGAGATAAAAACATGAATTTTGAAAAATTTACTTTAAAAGCTCAGGAAGCTGTGAATAGCACAGTTCAAATTGCGGCTGAAAATTCACAGCAGGAAGTACGCCCAGTACACCTTCTTTCCGCGATGCTGAAGCAGGATAACAGCGTAGTTCTGACAATTTTAAAAAAGTCCGGCATAGACATGGAATCTTTCATGAAAGACATCAATAATCTAATTCAGACAGGGGTTTCAGTAGAAGGTGAAGGGATTAACAATTATATTTCCGGAGATATGAACAAAGTGTTAATTGCGGCTGAAAAAGAAGCAGGGTTTTTAAAAGACGAGTATGTTACATGCGAACACCTGTTTCTGGCACTTATTGAATCAGGGACAGCTGATATAAAAAATGTTTTTAACAAACACGGCATTACTAAAAACAACGTCCTGAAAATACTTAAAGATGTCCGGGGTTCGCAGCGTGCAGCCAGCGCCAATGCAGAAGAAAAGTACCGGTCTCTTGAAAAATTCACCAGGGATTTTACGGCTTTGGCCAGGCAGGAAAAACTTGACCCTGTAATCGGCAGAGATAATGAAATAAGAAGGATTATTCAGGTTCTTTCCCGGCGCACAAAAAATAACCCTGTTCTTATAGGCGATGCCGGAACAGGAAAGACTGCTGTAGTTGAAGGGCTTGCCAGGCGTATTGCGGCGCAGGATGTGCCGACATCGTTAAAAAACAAAAAGATTCTGGCCCTGGATTTAGGGGCAATGTTAGCCGGAGCTAAATTCAGAGGTGAGTTTGAGGACCGGCTAAAAGCAGTCCTGCAGGAGATAGAAAACTCCTCCGGTGAAATAATACTTTTTATAGACGAACTTCATACTCTTGTCGGAGCAGGTGCTGCTGAAGGGGCAATGGACGCTTCCAATATGTTAAAACCAGCCCTTTCCAGAGGCGAGTTAAGATGTATCGGCGCTACTACATTGGATGAATACAGGAAACATATCGAAAAAGACAAAGCACTCGCCAGGAGATTTCAGCCGGTACTTATTGGCGAGCCTTCTGTAGATGAGACAATATCCATTCTGCGGGGATTGAGAGAACGTTATGAAGTACACCATGGGGTAAGAATAACGGATAATGCGCTGGTAGCTGCGGCTGTTTTATCAGACAGGTATATTACCGACAGATTCCTGCCGGACAAAGCTATCGATTTGGTAGATGAAGCTGCATCAAAACTCAAGATTGAACTCGAAAGCATGCCTACAGAAATAGATGAAGTTGAAAGGACAATAATGCAGTTGGAAATAGAGCGGCAGGGCTTAAAAAAAGAGAATGATGAAGTCAGCAGACTTCGCCTTGAAAAACTGGAAAAAGATATCAGTGAAATGAAGGAACAGCTGTCTAATTTAAGAATCCGCTGGCAGGCGGAGAAAGAGAAAATTGACAGGGTGAGCAAAATCAAGGAAGAGATGGAACGGCTTAAAATTGAGGAAATACATGCCCAGAGAGATGGAGATTTAAACAAAGCTGCTGAAATTAAGTACGGTAAACTCATAAATCTTGAAAAAGAGATGGAAAAAGCAAAGAGTGAGTTAAAAAAAGTGCAAAAAGGCAGCCAGATGCTGAGGGAAGAGGTCAATGAAGATAATATCGCTGAAATAGTGTCCAAATGGACCGGCATACCTGTTTCCAGACTTATGCAGGGTGAAATAGAAAAACTGGTTTCGATGGAAGAAATATTAAAGAAAAAGGTTATCGGCCAGGACAATGCGGTAAACCTTATTTCAAATGCCATCAGGCGCTCTAGAAGCGGCCTGCAGGACCCTAACAGACCTCTGGGGTCATTCTTATTTATAGGCCCGACAGGAGTAGGTAAAACGTATTTAGCCAAAAATCTTGCTGAATTTCTCTTCGATGACATAAAAGCCATTGTGAGAATAGATATGAGCGAATATATGGAGAAACACTCAGTCAGCCGGCTGATAGGCGCGCCTCCCGGATATGTGGGATATGAAGAAGGCGGACAACTTACAGAGGCAGTCAGGCGCAGGCCTTATACTGTTATTTTATTTGACGAAATAGAGAAAGCGCACCCTGATGTTTTTAATGTTTTCCTCCAGATACTGGACGAAGGACATCTGACAGACGGGCAGGGCAGAGTGGTCAATTTTAAAAATACCATCATAATAATGACTTCCAATATCGGCAGCAACGTTATTCAGGACCTGGATGACCCAAAAGAAATCAAAGATAAAATTGAAGAGCTGCTCAAAGTGAATCTTAAACCCGAATTTTTAAACAGGATCGACGAGATTGTAATATTCAACAAACTATCCCAGGAAGATATAAAAAAGATAGTTGAAATACAGCTGGAAGAGTTAACAGACAGGTTAAAAGAGAAAGATATTGCCTGCAGTATAACCGCTAAAGCTAAAGAGGAACTGGCCAAGGAAGGTTATGACCCTGTTTTCGGCGCCCGGCCGCTTAAAAGAGTCATCCAGAGAAAAATACATGATATGATAGCCCTTAAACTGTTGAAAGGCGAAATCAAAGCGAATTCGAAACTCACAGTGGATTTTGATACAAAAAATTCAGCTTATTTTGTTAAATAATATTCTGATTGAAAAATCCTTCCTATATAGATTTATACCGCAAAGGGGAACTTAAAGAACGCAGCACCTTATTGAATGAATCTTTAAACAGCTGTGAACTCTGCCCTCATAAATGCAAGGTTAACCGGCTTGAAGGTGAACTGGGCTTTTGTTCTGCCGGAATCAAACCTAAAATATTCAGTTACCATCCTCATTTTGGAGAAGAACCCGTTATTTCAGGAAAGCATGGTTCGGGAACTATTTTCTTCAGCCGCTGTACCGGACGCTGTATATACTGCCAGAACTGGCGCTTCAGCCGGATGGGGGAAGGGAAAGAAGTTTCCGTTGAACGACTGGCCCGGATCATGATGGAATTACAGATGCAGAGCTGTCATAATATAAACTTGGTTACCCCTGCCCACTATTTAGCGCAAATTATCGAAGCTTTAGAAATAGCTGTTGAATCGGGGCTTAATATCCCGCTCATCTATAACACCAGCGGGTATGAAAGAGTTGAGATTCTAAAATTGTTAGACGGCATTATTGATATCTATCTACCCGATATGCGTTACGGCAGTGATGAAGCAGCCTTAAAATATTCTGCTATGCCTGATTATGTTAAGATAAACAAAACGGCAGTTAAGGAAATGTACCGTCAGGCAGGCAATCTGCAGTTAGAAAATGACATTGCAGTGAGAGGATTGATTATTCGCCATTTAATCTTACCCCATAATATATCTGAAACAGAAAAGATAATGTCTTTTATTAGTAAAGAGCTTTCAAAGGAGTGTTTCATAAGCCTTATGAGTCAGTATTATCCTTTTTACAAAGCAGGTAATGAGCCTCTGCTAAACAGGCCGATTACACATGAAGAATACGAAAATGCCTGTAAAGCAATGTCTGATTCGGGGTTTCGAAACGGATGGGTGCAGGAAGATGTGAATGAGGAAACACGTGAGAAATTTGCCGGAGAATATTTCAAACAATTATAACTATGATTGAAGAAGAAAAAAACGAACAGAGCCAAGAGCCGCTCGATGATACTCAGAATAAGAATTCAGACGCTGCTAAGGGTAAATTCTACTGCGAATCCTGCGGGGAAGAGATAACAGAGGAAGAGTATAAAGAGCATAATGGAATGTGCAAGAAATGTTTTTTGTAGCAAGCTCTTCCGGCAGAGATGGAATGTGGGGAAATGATGACTCTTTCGATTATACTCAGGGAAATTTGTGAATTATAGATTTATTTTTCATCCTGAGGTTTATAATAAACATCAACACATCTATTAATTAGTGCCCTTATGTTTAGCATGTCTTCAGAATCTGTTCTTAAATCCAGCTTATTCCAGCGCAGGTCTACTAAATCATTTCTTGTACCTGAATCAGGATGCTCTGTATACAATCCCGGATTATCAATTAAGGGTTGAATATTTGTTATATAGTTATAATTTATAAGCAGCCAGGTGAGATTTGTAAGTCCTTTAAGAGGAGTAATATTGTTTATCAAATTGACGTTAAGGTTAAGGTTCGTTAACCCTATGAGATTTGGATGTGCTAGAGGTGAAATATCCTTTATTCGGTTATGACAAAGGTTTAAATCAACCAAATCGGAAAGATTCTCCAAAGGATTTATATCGGATATCATATTGTTACTAAGATCAAGCTTAACTAAATTAGTAAGATTTGCAAGAGGTGCGATGTCTGATATCTGGTTTGAAGAAGCTCTTAAATAGGTAAGATTGGAAAGCTTCTGTAAGGGGTATAAGCTTTTTATTCTTTCTACATCTTCTTTATGTCCGCAATAATCTCGGTGATCAGAAGGCACTTTTGGGGAACGGGGAAATTTATTATCGCTGATATCCAGTTTAACTAAATTAATAAAAATCGGTTTACTTGAGTTATCAACTGCCCCTAATGGAGTTATATCAGTTATCATACTACCGTTAAGATGCAATTCAGTTAGATTGCCAAGATTTGGATTTGAGAATACATTTATATCTTCTATTAAATTGTAAGAAGCCCGAAGTACTGTTAGGTTAGATAGGTTTACAACCGCTCTGATATCTTTTATTCGG
Source organism: uncultured Planctomycetia bacterium (assembly GCA_964562345.1). Lineage (GTDB taxonomy): Bacteria > Omnitrophota > Gorgyraeia > Kaelpiales > Kaelpiaceae > Saelkia. Next base: position 3,886 of record CAZLTA010000031.1, on the reverse strand, counting down.
TTATAACTTAGATTTAACTCATTTAAGTTAATAAGATTTGCAAGGGGTGTTATATTAGTTATTTTATTGTTAGTGAGGTTTAGTTTTGTAAGGTTTGCTGCGTATTCCAATCCTGTTATGTCATTAATTCCTGAAGAAGATAGATCTAATTCTGTTAATTGCTGCATATCAGAGTATGTAATAAAATCGCCTTCTTCTTTACCAAGAGCAACTCTTAGAAGGTGTTCCAATCTTTGGTCAGGAATGTAGATAGAGCTATTGTTGTTAGAATTAAGGTTGGCTGTAGCAATTGGCCCTGAAAATGTTTTTCCAACCGGGACTTCAACTTCACCAAAATCTGCTGGTGATCCAAATCCATATGCATTAGAAATAATTACGGCTGCTGTCAGAATTAAATTTACTATAAAAATTTTCATATCTTTCCCCTCCATATTTTACATATGGTATTTATACCATACGTTCATGAAGCATACAAATTAGTAATTTTTTATTCAATGATAAAAATTAAAATAGACAAAATTATTTAAAATTGAGGACACCGTAGGTTCAAGTTACCAACGCACCATCCAATTTTTCGAGTTAAATAATTAAAGAAAACTCTTAGCCCTCTTATTTTTCATAGAATATACAAAATAGCAACAATGCGGATTACTATGTTTTACTTGGTATTTTACGCTCCCAATAGTATAATCACAGAAAGATTACTAAAATAGCCCTAAAAAATAAATTTAAATGTTTTATTTTCTGTTAAGAATAATACTCACTTATTTCTTTTTACGTTTCATCTTTAAAATTATCTTCTTCTTTATCAACCTTAATAGAGCTAGATCTGGTATTTACCAAAAAAAAAGGGGTGCTAAATTTGATAATAAGGATATAGTAGACATCGAATCTAAAGATGTGGAATAGGACAAAAAGGGGATGAAAACATGAACATACTGATTAGAAATCTATCACGGAATGTAAACGAAGTAGAACTTAAAAAATTGTTTGCACCGTTTGGCAAAATAGCATCACTTAATATCGTAGTTGACGAAGCAACAGGAGCATCCAAAGGGTTTGGATTTATCGATATGCCTGATAAAAAATCAGCAGTTGCAGCCATAAAACAACTGGACGGTGAAATTTTAAAGGGGGAAAAGATAAGGGTTAAGACGACTAAGAGGGGCAACACCGCTACTAAAGATAAGATGGCCAGGCGTTATAAAAATTACAAATCAAATAATAGACCCGGGGGCTCAAAGCAGGCAAACAGATAAAAGCAGTACCTTCCCTTATGAAATACAATAAAAAAATAACACTGCAAACAGATACTCAAATCCCGCCTGATTTTGATTACAATAGAGAATTTAAGAAAGCTTTCAGTATGATGGAAAACAGCGATAAGAATATTTTCATAACAGGTAAAGCCGGCACCGGAAAATCTACACTGCTGGAATATTTTAGAATACATACCGATAAGAGAATCGTTGTATTAGCGCCGACAGGAGTATCGGCTATCAAAATCAAAGGTCAGACAATACACTCTTTCTTCAGGTTCCCGCCACGGCTGATTCAGAAACAGCATATTAAAAGGCTGCGCAGCAAGAATCTAATAAAGAATATAGACGCAATAGTAATAGATGAGGCATCAATGCTGCGGGCCGACCTATTAGATGCTATTGACTATTCCTTAAGATTAAACAGGGCCAGCGATATGCCTTTTGGCGGTGTTCAATTGATAATTTTTGGAGACCTCTTTCAACTGCCGCCAGTAGTTGAATCCGCGGCAAAAGAGCTAATGGCCGATATTTATACGAGCCCGTATTTCTTCAGTGCCAAAGTATTTAAAGAAATCGACTTAGAATACATCGAGCTAAAAAAAATCTACCGGCAGAAAGATGATGATTTCATAGAGCTGCTTAACAAAATACGGGTAAAGAATGCCCTGAAGGGAGACCTTGATTTTTTAAATAGACGCTTGGATTACGGCATAAAAAATAATTCTGCTGGTGTAGTCACCCTGACAACCACAAATAACCAGGCAAAAAATATCAATACAAAATACTTAAATGAAATTGCATCTATAGAATATCAATACGATGCAGAGATAAGTCCTAAATTCAAGGAATCATCTTATCCGGTAGAGGCCAATCTAAGACTAAAAAAAGGCGCTCAGGTAATGCTGGTCAGAAATGATTCTCTTAAAAGATGGGTCAATGGAACGATTGCCGAAATCGTAAGCTTAACTCAGTCAGATATAAAAGTAGCTATAGACGAAAATATCTACAAAGTTCCTAAAGTATCCTGGGAAAAGATAGCCTACAGCTACAACTCTTTAGACGACAAAATAGAAGAAGAGATTGTGGGTTCATTTAAACAGTATCCGATCAAATTAGCCTGGGCTATAACTATTCATAAAAGCCAGGGCCAAACATTTAATGACGTTATTATAGATATGGGCTTTGGCGCTTTCACACACGGACAAACTTACGTAGCGCTCAGCCGCTGTACCACTTTAGAAGGGATATTTCTTAAGCGCCCCATAACTCACAATGATATTATTTTTGATGATAGAGTATATCAATTCCAAAAATCGTTTCAAAATAGAAAGAGAGATCTATTTCCAGCACATAAAAAAGATAACGATAAAACCTCTGGTAAAAATATTTCTTGAGCTCTTGCCAATAAACATCTATCAGCAAATTATTTGACAGCTTCTTCTTGCCGGATACTATTATGGATTTTACCAGAATATATAGAAAAAGAGACGTAGATGGATTTTAGAGCCTCTTGGTCAGTACAATTAATGCATTCAAAATATTTGTTATATTTTCTTCATTTAGATCTTCTCTTAGATTATAAAAAGGCTTTGAAATAATTATTTTACTACCGGTAATAGAAATGTCAGGAACGCCCATATTCAGAAGCTCTTGAATTAATCTCTTAATTTGTTCATCTTTAAGATAATCAATTACCCGTATATTGTCATTGGTAAAAATCGGCAGCCCTTTGTATTCTTCGTCTTCAATATTTACTTTCAATCCAGCTGATAAATTGCGGCCCAGTAAATTCATAGCTTTTTTCTTACTAAAAATATCCAGCTTCAAAAAAGATTTCTTATCCAATAACACAATCAGAGAGGGAGAGTCGTTATGTTGCCTCTTTCCAATGCTAATCCGGATTTCAAACTTAACCCCCTGATATTCGCCCTTAAATGCAGGTATATCATAGAGGAAGGATAATCTTAGTGTCTTACCGGATAAAAAATTGGAGAGAGTATCTAAAGCCTGCATGCTTTTTTTATAAAGAAAGAAGCGGACAACAACAGGTATAGACAGTAATAAAACAAAAAAAACCACCATCTTGCTATAATAATACACCATTTCAATTTTTATTTTACCGCCGCTATTTGAATAATAGCACTCTTAAATTATACCTACAAACAGACCCGCCAGATTTTTGATTAACCATCCGCAAGGGATGTTATCATCTACTACAGAAGAGGAAACTAACGAACTTGAATATGAAAGTGCCCATAATTCTTGACGCCACTTTCAAGGTTTTTATCTTGCACACTCCCCAAAGACAGCGTAAAATAAAATAACATTTTGGATAAATCTTAACTCAAAATGGGAGAAAGGGGCAGTAAAAAAGTAAAACTATTTAAAAAAGGAGTGGGGTTATTATGAAAAAAAACTTATTTACCTTTGCGATAGCTTTTTCTGTATTATCTTTATTCGGGTTTAAAGCTTCGGCTTACGTAATTCCCTGTCAGGATACCCAAGCAAGGGCATTTTATGTCTTTGGTTCTGAAGGCAATAGTTTAGCCGGCGCAGAAGACAACAAGATGGAAATTGTTATTGATGTACCGTCTGATGAACTATCCAACAATGTCGTTATAGAG
>CAZLTA010000030.1:0-10323 GCA_964562345.1 uncultured Planctomycetia bacterium | reverse complement strand
TGTAATATTGTTCTGAAATATGAAATCTAAATCCTCTCCACCCATAGGATTAGAGAGAAATAATATAGGTTTACTTATTTCTAATTCTCTTAAAAGCAAAGCTTCATCTAAATTCGAAACCGCAAATATATCCACATAATCTATTATTACCTCTGCAACTTCAACTATACCGTGTCCGTAAGCATTACTTTTTACAACAGCAATAATACCCGTTTCTGATTTTAAAAATTCCCTTAAATTTCTGACATTTTCAGCTATGGCGGCTAGATCTATTTCCAGCCAGCAACGGGGTAAAATCCTATTTTTGATTCCTATCTGCATATCTCATCAACTTTTATTTATTGTATCACTCAATATTATTTTCTTACAGTGCATTCTTTAGGATATAGATATAAAGGAGCTAATTTTTCTATGTTCTCAGAACCCAGACTGCAGAATTTTTCATAGCCCAGCTTTATTATATTTTCACATTTTATCGCCCAATCGAATTCGTCTAAAACAACAAATTCATCCGCCTTGAACATGGAACGTATATCCTGCTGATAGATTTTAAGCCCCTCTCCCAGAAAAACAGCCGGCAGCTTAATTGTATTGAGAAATTCTTTAATATTTATAATCATATAATCGCTTTTTTTTGTAATTTTGCCTTTTTCTTTTAGATAACATGCAGAATACACATTGCCCCGCACAGCATCAAGAACAGGATAAATATATTTACCCTCTGTATTAAAAGCATTCTGAGCTAATACATCCAAGCTTGTTACAGAAACAACGTCTTTTTCTAAAGCTGCGGCAAATCCCTTAACAACTGTTACCGCAATCCTGATTCCGGTAAAAGACCCCGGGCCTTTGACAACCACAAATAAGCCAATATCATTAATAGCAAGACCTGATTTCTCAAACACATTATCTAAAACTCTGATTATATTTGCGATATGTTTTCTGGGAATATTTAAAGAGACCTCTGAAATCAAACCGCCGTCTTTACCTAATGCAATATTCAAACAATCTGAAGATGTATCAATACCTAATATAATCATTTTATTTTAAAATATCTTTTAAATTCTGTTTATCTGTTTCGAAAAATATCTTCCGTTTACTTTCCGATATAATATCCATTTTTACCGATACGTTTATACAAAAAACTTCCTTAATTTTCTCAGCCCATTCTATAAGAACCAGTTTGTCTGAAGAAATATAAGAGTCCCAGTCTAAATAATTTATCTCCTCATTATTTTCAAATCTATAAAGGTCTATATGCACAACCGGATATTTCACCTTGTACTCCTGGGCAATAACGAAAGAAGCGCTTACAACATTTCTGGGATTATATCCAAGTCTTGCAAGAATACCTTTGATTAAAACGGTTTTGCCCGCGCCGAGTTCACCCGTAAATCCAACCACATCCCCGGGCGACAAGATACCGGACAACCTATTCCCTAATTGAAAAGTATCGGCTTCAGAATATGTTATGATTTCTTTTATCAAAATATACCTCTATTTAAAATGCTCATAGCCTTTTACTTTGAGCTTTTTTATCCTGCCTTTTTCTTCAAGATAAATCCCTTTACCAGGTATTATCCTGCCTACAGTTGAGATTTTTGTATTCGTATCGGGCACTTCCCCGGGCAATTTGGCGCCGCTTTTCAAAGTAAAGAGCAATTCAAAATCCTCTCCTTCACTGATTGCAGAATTAAAATCAGCTGCTTCCTTCGAAACCGGAATATTTTCTTTAAATAAAACCGCGCTCTTTTTACTCAAACTGCATATTCTATCTAAGTCCATAAGCAGCCCGTCGCTTACATCAATCATTGCCGAAGGCGCTAAATTTTTGACAATCCACTGTGACTCCTTCAGCCGGGGAGTAAAATTCAAATGTTTACCAGAAAAAACAGCCCCTCCGATACTCCCTGTAACACATACGATATCGCCTTCTTTAGCATCAGAACGTCTGGTGAGGTATTTTTTATTTACTATTCCAATCATTGAAACAGCTAAAAATAGACATTTACTTTTTACAGTGTCACCACCGACTACTTTGACATTATATTTCTTAGCACTGTAATAAATACCGTTAAAAATTCCAGAAATCAGCTTTTTATCATATTTCGGAAAACCTAAATTTACAACAGCATATAAAGGCACACCGCCCATAGCAGCAATGTCAGAGATATTTATATTAACAGCTTTTCTGCCTATATAATCAACCCTGCTCTTTTTAATTTTAAAATGCACTCCATCAACTATTGTGTCAGTTGTAAAAAGCAGATATTCATTTTTTGAATAATCTAAAACTGCAGCATCATCGCCTATCCCTAAAGGAATATTCGGGTAATAAAATTTATTTTTTAGAAAATCTATTATTTTATCTTCTTTCATTTTACATTGAAAACCCGCCCGATTTCTTCCTGAAACGGAGGGTTAATTACTCCTTTTTCTGTAATAATCGCTGTAACAAGCGCGGGAGGCGTAATATCAAAAGCAGGGTTTTCAACCTTACTGTCCACGGGAGCAATGGGCTTACCGTTAATAAATATTACCTCTTTAGAATCCCTTTCTTCAATGGGTATTTCTCCCTCCGTCTTGAGAGTCAAATCAAAGCTCGTTGAGGGAGCAACAACATAAAACGGGATGTTGTGAATTTTAGCAAGCTGAGCAACTGAATAAGTACCTATTTTATTAGCAAAACCTCCGTTTCTAACAATCCTGTCCGCCCCCACAAAAACCTTATTAACCCTGCTCTGTTTCATTAAAAACCCGCTCATATTATCCGTTATCAAACGATATTCAATACCGGCCTGTTTCAATTCCCACGAAGTCAGCCTGGCACCCTGTAAAACCGGCCTGGTCTCATCAACATAAACAATAAAATTACGCCCCTCTTCTTTGGCTTTAAAAAATACACCCACTGCTGTACCATAACCTCCGGTAGCCAAACCTCCTGCGTTACAGTGTGTTAATACCCCATCACCGTCTTTTATTAAATCAGCCCCGAATGCAGCCATGCTTTTAGACATAGCTATGTCTTCCTGCCATATATTCAAAGCCTCTTTTTCCAAAATATGAACTATCTCATTAAAGCTTTTATCCCTGTTATTATTAAAGATATTCCTCATTCTATTCAATGCCCAGTATAAATTTATGGCTGTAGGCCGTGATGTAGAAAGAATCTTTACCGCATCATCAATTTTATTATCGAACGCAGATATATCCTTAATTCTTCTCCCCTTTACATGCAAGACCACTCCAAAAGCAGCAACTATTCCTATCAAAGGCGCTCCTCTGACATTCATATTCTTTATTGCCAGAAATATTTCATTTAAACTGCGGCAGTTAATCCATTTCTCTTTTAAGGGTAATTTTTTCTGGTCCAAAACAGATAGAGTACGACCGTCCCAATTGATATGTTTAATAATCATTTCATGCACCCAGCCTTCTGGCTAAATAATTCCTTTTTATCCTAATTGTATTCTCAGGGCACATTTCATGGCAGCAGAGACAAAGCACGCATTTTTTATGGTCAATGGAAGCTGATTTTTCAGTTAAAGTTATTGCATTTACAGGGCAGCTTTTAACACAGATGCCGCATTTAGTACAGCCTTTAGGAATTACTTCCGGATAGAATTTAATAAATACCCCTAAAAATTTAGCCAAAAAACCAGGCAATTTATCTAAAATAGCGGTTTTAGAAAGTTTAAAATTATTTTTTTTAAGGACTTCAAAATCCTGTTCTCCCAAAATCTCAATTTTTGATAAATCACTTTCACCGATATTCGCAGCAGCTGCAAGTTTCGTAGTAGGAACCTGTGCAGGTTTTAAACCTATTAAATGGGCAATTACAGCATCAATACTTACGGCATCGAATCCCGCTAAAATCAAACCTGTATGCCTGGGGCTGCCTGCCGCAGGGCCCTCACCTTCCAATGAATATATCGCATCAAGAATGGTAAGCGCGGGTTTTACAATTTCATAAACCTTCAGGACAACTTTAGACATTTCAATCGCTTTGGGATTTCTCCTGTGGCACTCTGATTTAAAAAGCCCGGGGACACAGCCAAAACAATTCTTTACACCTGCTGTAATAACAGTCAGACAATGTGTTTTGAATTTCGGCAAAGAAATAACAATATCCGCATTAAACACTTCCTCTGCTATAGGTAAACCTGCTATCATTTTCGACTTCTCAAATTTAACCACTTTAATTCCTGTCTCACGCGCCATTTGCATAATGCCTGATTTCTCAAGCACGTCCTGATAATCAACATATCCTCCAGGTGAATCCCCGATTTTAATTCTTGAAGTTTGTTGTTTTAAAACCTCAACAACTGCTTTGACAAACACAGGGTTAGTATCCACACATTCATCAGGGGTACGGGCCGAAAGTAAGTTGGGTTTTAAAAGAACTTCGGCATTTTGCGGGATTATTTTCTCCAAACCGCCTAATTTCTCAAAAATATAAGAGATACGTTCTTTGATTAACTGAAGATCGTATTTTTCGGCTTTTAAAACTACAACTTGACTCATATTCCCAGATAGATACGTAATATAAAAATTATCAAAATCAGAAAACCATTATGCAGCATATGAACAAAAACAGAAACCATAAGCGAACCTGTTTTTTCATATAGATATACAAACAGCAAAGACAAACCTAAAATCGGTAAAAATCCTATAAGGTTCATATGCAAGAGAGAAAAAAGCAGAGATGTTGCAATCATTGCCTGAATACAGCCAATGGACTTTTTAAGACTATTATACAATAGTCCCCTAAAGAGCAGCTCTTCTACAAAAGGCCCGATAACGGCTATAAAAAGAACTGTCAGCCCTATTATCCAGGGGTTTTTCTCAAAAATCAGAAAATAAAGCATTAATTGCGGAGACGGCGCACTTTGATATTTACTTAAATAAACAGCACTTATAAGAAGCAAAATAAAAATCACAGGCAAAAATGAAAAATAATTGAATACTGCTATTTTAAATTTTTCAAAGAGGTTTTCTTTATATACTCCGACCGCCCGCAGACTCTGCCGGTAATGCCTTCTCAGCCAGTAAATAAGAATTATTAAAGTGATGACATCTAAAGATAAAGAGCTCATTAAAGATATAACCACATATCCCCGTTCTGTATACGTTTTATAAAACAATTTTAAGAATTCACCCGAGAACCCTAAAACCTGAACCCAGAACATAATCCAGACAACTATCTTAAAAAAATCTTTCAACCCCCATAAAGGATAGGGAGAAGAACCTGCACTTTTAACCAGCGGTTTAACCCTCAGGAATTTAAAAAGACGAAATAGAAAAAGAACGCAGGAAATAACTATTATAAAAAATAAAACAAAGACAGCTAAGCGGACAAAAATATTGCCGATGTATATATTATCTTTAGATAAAACACTTAATTTTCCTTCAATTATTTTTTCCAAATCCAGCGCCCGGGTATACAAATCCTTAAAAGGTAAACGCCCCGGAAAAACAGACTCAAATACTGCGATAATAAAAGTGGAAAACAATATGAATATATAAAAACCGAATTCTTCGATAAATTTCTTCATCCTTTTCTTAAAACTAACATGGTTTTATTTTTCAACTTTTTACTTCCGCATTTTTCATTTTACATTTTACATTTTGCATTTTAAATTGCCATATTGCATTGCTAATTTTACATTGCTCATTTTTCATTTTGCATTTTGCATTGTTTCACTTTTCACTAAATTATATTCTCTTATTTTATAATCAACTCCCAGATTTTGAGCGATTCCCTTGCATTTCTGAGAATCCATGCCGGGAATATTCAGAAAACTAATCTCTACCTGAGGCACATATTTCTTCGCCTCGCGGATAAAATTCAAGACCGCGCCAAAAACATCGCCTTCAAATTGAGGCCTGCATATCGCATTATATTTACCTTTTTCTTCTACATTCAGGCTAACAGACATTTCATCTATAAACCCTTTAAGTTCCGGTAAAACATCCTTGCCTTGAATCAAATTCCCGCATCCGTTGGTAACTATTCTGATTTTATAGCCCCTGTTTTTTAAAATGCGAGAAATTTCCATCATTTCTTTAAACCTGCAAAACGGCTCTCCAAAACCGCAAAAACTCACCTTCCAATACTCCTTCTCTTTACCAACCGCCCTTAATACATCTCTTACACCGGGCTCCTTTTTAAACCTCAATTTATAACCGGCAAAATAATCTTCTTCCTTAGCTGTACAAAATACACATTCATTACTGCATTTATTTGTCAGGTTAATATAAAGGCCGCCTTTATATTTGTATACTATCCTCGGCTTGGTAAAATCCCGGCCTACATTAAATACAACTTTTGCATTTAAAGCCTCCGAACGGATAATATCTTCTTCTTCAACACCTTTTATCTCCGCCGCAACAGCTGCAGACTCTCTGATATTCGAAGGTTCATTACGGCTGCCTCTTTTTGTTCTGGGAGCAAGATAAGGAGAATCAGTCTCTAAAAGCATTCTTTCAAGGGGTGTATATTTAATAAGCTCCTTAAGCTCTTTACTAAAAGTCAAATTGGCAGCATAGGAAATATAGTAACCTCTGTTAAGGCATTCTTTCAAAAAATCCCTGTCTCCTGAGAAACAGTGCATTACTATTTTAGGATTGAATTGCCTGATATTGTTTAAAACAGAAAGCATTGCCTGATGGGCATCGCGGTTATGAATCACAATCGGCAAATCAGTACCCTGCCAGATTTTTAGAAGTTTATCTAATACCATAAGCTGGCTTTTTTTATTGGATATCTGACGGTAAAAATCCAACCCCACCTCGCCAAAAGCAACAACTTTCTCTCTATGTAATAATTTCTTTAGCTCAATACCATCAGACTCTTTGAAATCTTTTGCATAATGGGGATGATATCCAACACCGGCAAAAATAGCTCTGTTTTTTTTAGCCATTTTAACTGCCTGAAGAGACGTCTCAACATCAACTCCAATATTTATGAAATAATTAATGCCAGAATTCCGCGAGTTTTTAAGAACATTCTTTAAATCGGAATGAAATTCCGGATGCCAGAGATGGCAATGAGTATCAACCAAATACATTACTCAACCCTGGGGAAGAGAGGCTCCCCCTTATCAACCTTTTGATTAAAAGATAATTTTCCCCAACAGGATACTTCCTTGTAGCTGTGAGATTGAATTTCATCCTTATATCCTAATAAACTCCAAGCCTTCTGAGCAGATTCCGGAATAAAAGGAGCGAGGGCAATAAGTATAATCCTTAAAACTTCTGATAAATTGTACATAATAAAATCAAGCTCTTCCTTATTTTCTTTATATAGTTTCCAGGGAGCTTTATCCTCAATATATTTATTCGCACGCCTTATCAATTCCCAAATCTCAACCAGTGCTCTTTGATAATCCAAAACTCCAAATGCTTCTTCAACTTTTTCGTCAAGCTCTTTCACAGTTTCTCTGAAAACTCCATCACCGCTTTTACGAGCCCTGCTGCTTGAAGGAATACTTCCTCCGTAATATTTAATAAGCATATTTAAAGTTCTATAAACCAGATTTCCGAAATCATTGGCTAAATCGGAATTTATTCTTTTTATAAATGCGGATTCTGAAAAACTTCCGTCTGAACCAAAAGAAACTTCCCTAAGCAGAAAATATCTTAAAGCATCTACGGAATACTGCTCGGCTATAATTCTGGGGTCAATAACATTTCCCTTTGATTTCGACATTTTGTCAATTTCACCTTCTTTTTTTTCAACAAGCCACCAGCCGTGGGAAAATACCATCCTGGGAAGTTCCAGCCCCAGCATATGCAGCATTATCGGCCAATATACAGCATGATAACGTAAAATGTCTTTGGCCATAAAATGTACATTTGCAGGCCATATTGAATTGAACCTGTCTTCATCTTTTAAAAAACCGGGAGCAGTTATGTAATTGAGCAATGCATCAAACCAAACATAACTTACATAATCCTGATTAAACGGTATAGATATTCCCCAGGAGACTCTTTTTTTAGGCCTGGAAATACATAAATCATTCAAAGGGCTGTTGAGAAAAGAACTGATTTCATTAAAACGTGTCTGCGGTAGAATGAATCCGGGATTTTCTTTAAGATAGTCTTTTAACCAATCCCTGTATTTTGAAATTTTTAAAAAATAGTTCTTCTCACTGATATGCTCTACAGGCCTTCTGCAATCAGGACATAAATTTCCCTCTAATTGAGATTCCAGCCAGAATGTTTCGCAGGGAGTGCAATACCACCCGACATACACAGATTCATAAATTTCTCCTTTATCATAAAGGGCAGAAAAGACTTTTTTTACAGCTTCTTCATGCCTGGGTTCCGTAGTACGGATAAAATCGTCATAGGAGATATTAAGCACCTTCCACAACTGGACAAATTTCTCAGCCACAGAATCGCAAAATTCTTTAACATTATCATAACCTCCATCTGCCGCTGCCCTTTCAATCTTCTGGCCGTGCTCGTCCGTTCCGGTTAAAAAATATACTTCATCCCCGCACATTCTTCTATAACGGGCCAGAACATCAGCCGCTATATTGGTGTAAGAATGCCCTATGTGCGGTTTCCCATTGACATAATACAACGGTGTTGTAATATAGAATTTTTTATTTCCCACTTGCTACTTTATCTTTAAAATCAACCTTTTTTCTTCTTCCGTCTTCATACTCCACTCTGGCAAATCCGGTAATAAAATTTATATCAATAACTCTCGCTGTTCCGTCTTCCAATTTAACTCTATCTCCGACTTTAGGCATTTTTTTAAGCATTTCATCATAAAATCTTTTCTCATATCCCAAACAGCACATAAGCCTGCTGCAAACACCTGAAATTTTGCTGGGATTCATAGGCAGATTCTGTTCCTTGGCAAATTTAACAGTCACAGGGTTAAAAGTTTTCAAAAAGGAAGCGCAGCACAAGGGCCGGCCGCAAACTCCATAACCCCCTAATATTTTCGCTTCGTCCCTTACCCCAATCTGTCTTAATTCGATGCGGGTTTTAAAGACTTTAGCCAAATCGCGGACTAAAGCTCTGAAATCTATTCTCTCCTCAGCAGTAAAATAGAAAATTATCTTTGTACGGTCAAAAGAATATTCGGCATCCACAAGCTTCATATCTAATTTATGCTGTTTGACTCTCCTTTCGAATATCCTTACAGCACCGCGGGCTTTTCTCTCATTTCTCTTTATTTGTAAAAAATCTTCCTTGGTTGCTTTTCTTATTATTTTAAAAATACCCTTAAGGTCTTCTTCTTTTGCTTCATGGGGCTCTGAAATAATTTCTCCATAATCATAGCCCCTCTCAACTTCCAGAATTGCTATATCGCCTGCCTGAAATAATAAGTCTTCTAAGGAAGCCGGCGCTACATTACCCGATTCCCGCAGTTTAACATTTACCCGATATTTCATTTTTAATGCCTGCCTCCTGCCATATTTTTCTTACAACCTTATATACCAGTCCGGGATTCACATTGGAATCCAATGCATTGTAAAGATACTCTAATTTCTCAATTTTTGCAATGATATCTTTCACGTTTCTGCATTGAAACGCAGATATATCACAGCCTCCGGCTAACGTAACAAGTTCCGGCAAACCTACTCTAATATACAAAGCATCCCGAAGCAAAAATATCAGATATTCTATCTTTTCCTTTAAAACCTTTCTCTGTTCATAAAGCTCAGTGCCTTTGCTTTTCAAAAACTCGGGCGGACGCAGGAAAGAAGCTATTGCATCAACAGCTTCTGATACATCTAAACCCTTAAATTTTAAGGCATTAGACATACTGCCCTGGGATATCCCGGCTAAATATTCTGCTTCGGCATTTTCAATACTGAATTTTTTCTCCAATATAATCTTAATAACATCTTTTGTAAGCGGATGAAATTTTACTTCCTGAGTGCGGGATTTAATTGTAAGAAGCATACTATCTGAGTTAGGAGAAACTAAAATTATTACAGAATCCAGCGGAGGCTCTTCAAGACTTTTAAGAAAAGCATTGCCTGCTTCGGTATTCATTTTATCGGCATCATCTACAATAAAAAACTTCCTATCTGCTGTTTGCGGCGAAAGATTTAAAAAGTGCTGCAATTCTCTAATCATATCAATTGTAATTTCATCCGCTTTGCCGGAAGGCCTTGTGATAAATAAATCCGGATGAATCTCCTGCTCTATTTGAATACAGCTCAAGCACTTACCGCAAGCATTTAACCTGCCTTCGGCACAGTTACAGACTTTGGCAAATTCCTTGGCCAAAGAAAACTTTCCAACCCCCTTGATTCCTGAAAACATAAGCGCATTAGGAATTCTCCCTGAACTAAT
>CAZLTA010000029.1:0-10515 GCA_964562345.1 uncultured Planctomycetia bacterium | reverse complement strand
AACAGAACAAGAGGCCTATAAAGCTCTGGGCATGGTTTGGATACCCCCTGAGATGAGAGAAGATTCCGGAAATATTGAAAAAGCCATTGAGGATAAATTGCCGAATTTGATAGAGGTCAAAGACGTTCAGGGCGATTTGCACATTCATTCCGATTGGAGTGACGGAGCACACCCGCTGGATGAAATAATAGATATAGCTTACAGGCGGGGGTATAAATATATAGCTGTAACTGACCATTCCAAATCACTGGGTATAGCAGGAGGGCTGGATGAAAGAAGAGTTTTAAAGCAGATTAAAGAAATTAAAAGGATAGAAAAAAAATATAAAAATTTTCATGTTCTTTGCGGAATTGAGCTGGATATTAAATCTGACAGCAGCCTGGATTTAAACCCTGAAGTTTTAAAAAAGTTGGATATTGTAATAGGAGCAATACATTCCGGTTTTAAACAGAGTAAAGAAAAAATTACGGAAAGAATTACCTGCGCGATTAAAACCGGTTTTATTGATATCCTTGCCCATCCTACAGGGAGATTGATGGGGGTGCGGGAAGGCTATGAACTTGACTGGGACAGGCTGTTTAAGGCCGCTTGTAAGTATAAAACAGCGCTTGAAATAAATTCACATTATTTAAGGCTTGATTTAAACGGCATAAATGCACGCCGGGGGAAAGAAGAAGGTGTTTTAATTTCGATTAATACCGATACTCATTTACAGGAGCAGTTTGATATGATAAAATACGGTGTTGCTGCTGCCAGGCGCGGATGGCTTGAAAAAAAAGACGTGATAAACGCCTGGCCTTATTCTAAGCTGATCAAGTTTTTAAAGAGCAGGGGGAAACAGAGGGGTTTGTAAAAGCATAAAATGGCCTCTAACACTAAATATTGTATTTTATTCTTGACATAGCACAACAAGTTGTATTACTGTAGATTTCCTACAAGAAAGGAGGATTTACAATGGAAGCGAATCTCACCCAAAATGCCCTGAAGGTTCTTGAAAAAAGGTACCTCACAAAAGACGAAAACGGCAATGTTATCGAGTCGCCTCATGAGATGTTTAAACGAGTTGCTCATTACATTGCTTCTGCGGATAAATCATACGGTAGTACGGACGAAGAGGTTAAGAATATCGAGAAGTCGTTTTACAATATGATGTCCTTATTGGAATTTATGCCCAATTCCCCTACTTTAATGAATGCCGGCCGGCCCCTGGGGCAGTTGGCGGCTTGTTTTGTTTTGCCGATAGATGATTCCATAAATTCGATTTTTGAGACTTTAAGAGCTACTGCTTTAATACATAAAAGCGGTGGCGGAACAGGGTTTGATTTTTCAAAACTGCGGCCCAGAAACAGCCGCGTTCGTTCTACAGACGGTGTATCGTCAGGCCCGATTTCTTTCATGAAAGTTTATAATGCCGCAACACAGGAAATAAAACAGGGCGGTAGAAGGCGCGGTGCCAATATGGGGATATTAAGAGTCGACCATCCCGATATTTTGGATTTCATAACTTCCAAGGACGACGATAAAAATATTACAAATTTTAATATTTCAATAGCGCTTACCGATGAGTTTATGAAACAGGTTGAACAAAATGGAGAATATGACTTAATAAGCCCGCATACTCATGAAGCGGTTAAACAATTAAAAGCCAGGGAAGTTTTTGATTTAATTGTTAAGCAGGCTTGGAAAAACGGTGAACCGGGCATCGTATTTATTGATAAAATAAACAAAGATAACCCGACGCCGAATATCGGGAAAATAGAGTCCACTAACCCATGTGTTGATAAAGATACATTTGTATCTACGGAAAAAGGTTTAGTCAGAATAAAAGAGATTGCATCTCTATACCCTGACGGGGGAATGAAGATACTAAATGATGAAGTAGTGTTAGAAGATTATAGCACCGGAGGGACAGCATTAAAAACGGCAAGAAAATGCAGTTTAAATAAAATTTCGCAGGCTTTCAGAACAGGTATAAAACCCGCTTATAAAATCAGCACGGAATCAGGTTATGAATTAATTACCACAGCAGACCATAAAATTTATACCCAAGATGGCTGGGTTGAGGTAAAAGACTTAAAACCGGACTATCACAAAGTTTATATACAGCCTCAGGAGGGGCGATTTAGCTCAGAATTTAATTTACCTGTTGAAATAGAAGATGAATACAAAGGGGAAAACGGCAGAGCATATAAATTTAATTTTCCTAAGAAGTGGAGTAAAGAGTTGGGTGAAGTTATTGGATGGATAATAGGTGATGGATGGATAATTGAGGATGGTAAGGATTGCAGAATAGGTCTAACTTTCGGAGAAGGCGATATAGATGTTCTGAAATATCTAAAGCAGGTTTTGAATAGTTATTACGGAAGAGACATAAAAGAGGTAAAGAGAGAGAATGGTGTCTATCATTTGTCTTACCACAGTAAATATTGGGTCAATTTATTTAAGCAATTAGATATTCGAGCATTAAAAGCAGAAGAAAAAAAGGTTCCTAAGCCAATATTTACTGCTCCCCGCGAGGCAGTTATTGGATTTTTAAGAGGGCTATTCAGCGCAGATGGGACTATTTTGTACAATCATACACATAGTATGAGATATGTTAGGCTGACTTCTAAGTCGTTAAGGCTGATAAAGGAAGTGCAGATGATTCTTCTGAATTTAGGTGTTAAATCCAGAATATATGATAGGAGCAGGGAAGAAAGATATGGATTTAAGTACTTTAATAAAAACGGAGAAGAAAAACAGTATTTATTGGATGGTAAATTATATGAACTTAACATTTCGCGGGAAAGCTTAAAAATCTTTTTAGACAAAGTGGGATTTATAAACGACAAACATCAGAATTTAGTCAATAAGTTAAAATTCTTAGATTATTATGCTGATAAATATGAGGAGAATGTACAGAAGATAGAATATCTGGGAAAGAGAGAAGTGTATGATTTAACAGAGCCTTTCACGCATTCCTTTATTGCCAATGGAATTGTAATATCAAATTGCGGCGAACAGCCTCTTTTGCCTTATGAGTCCTGTAACTTGGGAAGTATAAATTTGTCTAAAATGGTTAAAGAAGAAGGAGGAAAATATACCGTTGATTGGGAGAAACTGAGAGAGACAACTCGTTTGGCAGTACATTTTCTGGATAATGTAATAGATAAAAATCAGTTTCCTCTGCCCGAAATAGAAAAGAAAACAAAATTAACCCGCAAAATAGGGTTAGGTGTTATGGGCTGGGCTGATATGCTGGTTATACTCGGTATTGGGTATAACACTGATGAAGCTATTGAGCTGGCAGGAGAAACTATGGGATTTATTCTGAATGAGGCGATTGTAAAATCCCAGGAACTTGCTGAAGAAAAAGGAGTTTTCCCTGCCTATGAAGGAAGTGTCTGGCACCAGAAAGGAATAAAAATGAGGAATGCAACTTTAACAACGATTGCTCCTACCGGTACCATCAGTATAATCTCAAGCTGTTCTTCGGGCATTGAACCTCTGTTTGCGTTGGTTTATACGAGGCATGTTATGGACAATGACAGGCTGCTTAAAGTAAATCCCTATTTTGAAAAAGAGGCTAAAAGAAGAGGTTTCTATTCTGAGGAACTGATGAAAAAAATCGAAGAAGAGGGGAGCTGTGCCCACCTTGAAGAAGTGCCGGAAGATGTGAAAAATGTTTTCGTCACTGCGCACGATATTAATCCCGAGTGGCATATTAAAATGCAGGCAGTGTTCCAGCGCTGTGTGCACAATGCTACCTCAAAGACAGTTAATTTTTCCAACCAAGCCAGTGTTGAGGATGTAAAAAAGGCATATCTTTTGGCTTATAAGCTGGGCTGTAAGGGGATTACTATCTACAGGGATAAAAGCAGAGAAGAGCAGGTTATCAATATCGGCGATACAACATCTCAGTCCGAAAAAGCAGAAAGTATCCAGAAAGGCTTTAAAATTACACCCCGCCCCAGGCCTCAGGTTGTACGGGGAACTACAACCAAAGTTATGACAGGCTGCGGGACTTTGTATGTCACAATAAATGAAGATGAATATAACCAGCCGTTTGAAGTGTTTATGCAGATGGGTAAAGCAGGCGGCTGTGCTGCTTCACAATTAGAGGCTATCGGAAGGCTTGTTTCCATGTCTTTCAGGGCAGGTGTGGATACCAAGGAAATAATCACCCAGCTGCGCGGCATCCGCTGCCCCGCACCTTCCTGGGAAAAAGGCGGTACCAGAATATTTTCCTGTGCTGATGCCATTGCAAAGGTAATTGATGACAGAATGAGAGAAAAAGAGAAAAAGGGAGAATTGCAGCCTCAGGAAGTAAGAATGCCTGTTTATATAAAAGGAAAGAATATTGTCGGGGTATGTCCTGACTGTGGCAGTGCACTGCTTCATGAAGAAGGCTGCCTGAAATGTATGAGCTGCGGGTATTCTAAGTGCTGAACATACAGATAAAAATTGCAGAAGGAAGAAAATGCTGAAGCCGGATAAGTGGATAAAGAAAATGGCTTTGGAGCATAAAATGATTGAGCCGTTTGAGGATGCTCAAGTCAAAAAGGGAATAAGCTATGGAGTTTCAAGTTATGGATATGATTTCAGATTAAACAATGAGTTTAAAATCTATAGGCCCGATGAAAATGCCGTTCTTGACCCCAAAAATTTTCCTCAAGATTCCTTCGAGTCCGTAACGGAGGATTGTTGTATAATACCGGCTAACAGTTTTGTTCTAGCGCGGTCTTTGGAATATTTCCGCATCCCGAGGAACATATTAACTATTTGTGTAGGGAAATCCTCTTATGCAAGATGCGGTGTCATTGTCAATGTAACACCCTTTGAGCCTTGCTATGACAAGGAAACAGAAATATTAACTCTTGATGGTTGGAAAAAATTTTATGAACTAAAAGAAAAAGAAGCTACTGCTACCTTAAATAAACAAGGAGAACTTGAATATCAAAATATTCTAGAAATCCAAAAATTTAGATATCAAGGAAAACTTATAAGAATACAGGGAAGGAATATTGATTTAGCAGTAACTCTTGCTCACAGGCTTCTGGTAAGAAAGAGATGGAGAAAGGAATTTGAGTTTATATCGGCAGCAGAAATTTATAAAAAGTATAATTACGAACTTAAAAGGAATGCAATCTGGCATGGTAAGAAAAAAGATTATTTTGAATTGCCGGCATTAAAATTAGATGAAAGATTTTCCCCAAGCTACACTCTAAGGAAAGAAATTTTAAACGTTTTAGGTAAAAATATCTTAACTACAAAAGAAGCATATCAAAATTGTGGCGAAGGAATTAAACCGAGGAAATTTTTATGGACATTAGCTAAATTAGAGAACCAGAGCTATCTCCAAAAGGAATATAGCAGAAAAATAATAAATAAACATAGTATAAGAGTTTCTTTATGGAGAAAGATTCTTCCAGAGAGAGAATTATCATTTTCACCTGCTCCTACAAAAATTCCTATGGATGATTGGCTACGGTTTTTTGGTATTTGGTTAGCAGAGGGAAGTTGCTATGCACAGGTTGCGCAGGGAAACTATATTGTGAAAATAGCATGTTTCGATAAAAAAATAAAGGAAACAATAAAAGGATGGTTTGAAAGGCTCCCATTTCATTTTTTTGAAACTGAATCCGGATTTACTATTTTAAGTAAACAACTTTATTCTTATCTTTTGCAATTTGGCCATTCTTATGAAAAATTTATTCCTTTAGAAATAAAATCTCTTCCTACAGCGCAGTTAAAAATTTTGCTGGAAGCAATCTTTTTAGGAGATGGTAATATTCAGACAATGACTTACACAACTTCTTCTAAAAAATTAGCTGATGATTTGCAAGAGATAATATTGAAATGTGGCTGGGCAGCGATAGTAAGACAGATTCCAAAAGAAAAATATCCTGTTCGGAGATTAAAGGGGTACTTAATAAAATCCAACCATGACATATATAAAGTTCGAATAAGCAAAAAGCAGCTTACCCCAAAAATTTATAAACATTCATTTTCGAAGATTGATTACGATGATTTGGTATATGATGTAACAGTTCCTAATCACACTCTCTATGTTAGAAGGAGGGGAAAGACTTGTTGGTCAAGTAATTGTTGGGAAGGATACGCAACGCTTGGAATTTCCAATACATCTCCTTCTCCCGCTAAAGTATATGCAGGAGAAGGTATTGCCCAGATAATATTTCTGGAGTCTGATGAGGAATGCCTGGTTTCTTATAAAGACAAAAAAGGTAAATACCAGGCGCAGAGAGAAATTACTTTACCCAAGGTTTAATATCTTCTATATATCCAGTGGGGTTTCAGCAGGCAAATTCTGTCTTTTACCCTTGACAGTATTGAAATATGAATTAACATAGTGTTTTAATAAAACCTTTTTACACAATATCAGAAGGAGGCGGTGGTTTATGGAAATGAGTCAGTTATTGAAAAAAGAACTTATTAAACTGGAGATAGATTCCCGGGATAAAGAATCTGCGATAAAAGAATTGGCAGAACTGATGCGAAACAGCTCTGAAGTGGCAGATGCAGATTTATTTCTGCATGATGTTTACGAAAGGGAACAGCTCGGTTCAACAGGAGTTGGAGAAGGGATAGCGCTTCCCCATGCCAGAAGCGAAGGAATACAAAAGCTCATTATAGTATTCGGGAGAAGCACGAAAGGCATTGATTTCAATGCCTTAGATGCAAATCCGGTACAGCTGATTTTCCTAATCGGTACTCCTAAGGATGATGTAGGCAATTATCTTAAAACCCTTGCTCATCTGAGCAGGTTGCTTAAAAAAGAGTATTTCCGCAAGAAACTTCTTGCGGCAGCCTCATGCGACGAGGTGCTTGCGGTTTTTGAGGAAATAGAATAAAGCATAAATTTAGATGAATAAATCTTTCCTCCTGCACGGACACTTCTACCAGCCTCCCCGCGAAGATCCCTGGTGGCAATTTGTTCCCCGGCAGCCTTCTGCTTATCCTGCCCATGATTGGAACGAAAGAATATACTGGGAATGTTATCTGCCTAATGCGACTGCCCGTATATTTAACCGCGATGGGAGCATTATAGACATGGTCAATAATTATTCTTATATTAACTTTAATTTTGGGCCTACTCTTTTACTCTGGCTCAAACAGTACCATCCGGAGTTTATCAGTTTTCTTAAAGAAGGAGATAAGAAAGGGATAGAAAATAACAACGGCCATGGTAATGCCATTGCTCAAGGCTATAATCATATGATTTTGCCTTTAGCAAATGAGCATGACAAAGATACCCAGATTTATTGGGGCAAAAGATTTTTCGAGCATATATTTGAAAGAGAGACAGAAGGTTTCTGGCTGCCGGAGACAGCATGCAATTATGAAACTTTAAAATATTTGATTAAACATAACATCAAATATATTATTCTCTCTCCCCATCAGGCAGAGAGGGTGAGGAAAATAGGCGGGAATGAATGGATTGATGTATCTAACGGTTCTGTTGATATAAGAAGGCCTTACAGGATTTTTCTGAATAAAGAGGAAGATGAATATATTGATTGTTTTTTCTATCACGGTCCGCTTTCTTATGCAATGTCGTTTCAGCATATTATGTATAGTGCTCAATCCTGCGCGGATAAAGTGGTCTCTTCCTATGATAATTCAGATGCCCTGATTTCGATAGCTACAGACGGCGAGACATTCGGGCATCATCATCCTTTCAGCGAAATGGGGCTGGCATATCTTATGAAACACGAGCTGCCCAACCGCGGTATTAAATGCGTGAATTACGCTGATTTCTTAGATAAAAATCCTCCGAAATATGAAGCCGAGATAAAAAAAGGTGAAGACGGCTTGGGTACGTCATGGAGCTGCTCGCATGGAGTGAAACGCTGGTTTGATGATTGCGGATGCAGAATCGGTACTAATCCGGGGTGGAATCAGAAATGGAGGAAGCCTTTAAGAGAAACACTGGATTGGCTGAGGCATGAGTTAGATAGAATATTCATGGAGAAAGGCGCTTCTATTTTTAAGGAACCTTGGCGTGCCAGAAATAATTTTATAGAAATCATAATTGATTCTTCAGAGGATGCTGTCAGGGAATTTGCCCGTGAGAATTTGAACAATGCCGATGTTGACATAACCGGGGCGCTGAAACTTCTGGAAATGGAACATATGGGGATGCTTTTCTATACCAGCTGCGGATGGTTCTTTGATGAAGTCTCCGGGATAGAAACGGTTCAGAATTTAAGGTATGCAGCCCGCGCGATTCAGCTGGCAAAAGAAGTTTCTGCTGTTGATTTGGAGGAGGCGTTTCTCAAAAAGCTCGTTGATGTAAAAAGCAATATCCCGGAATTCGGCAATGGCAAGAAGATTTATCAACAGTTAGTTTTGCCCGATATAAAGGAATGGGAGCATTACTTAAGCAGTTTCTTGATTTATAATTCTTTTTTGGAAGCAGATAAAAAATTCTATAAATTCGAAATTGACAAAGAAGAGCACAGGATTGTTAAAGGTGTAAATGAAATAGATATCGGGAAGATCAGATGCTGCGATATGCGCACTAAGGAATATGTGGAAAAGATGTATCTCGTTGATAGAAGAGCCGAGGAGGATTTTAACAGCACGGTTTGTTACTTAAATGAATTTGAAAATACCAGATTTAATGAACTGAAACAGCTGTTTGAAGGGGAAGTCTGGATTTCAGACAAAAATAAGCTTAACGAAGTGATCAGCGGATTTTTTACAGCAAACTCTTACCTGATAAAAGATATACATATTGAGGAGCAGGAGAAAATAGTAGAATATATTTTCGCGCAGAAAAAAGATTCTATTTTCAAAGCATTAGACGAGGTCTGGGACAATAACAGGCTTCTTTCAGAGAGATATAAAGATATAGGGTTAAAGCTTCCTTCCGAGATGCATCTTCTGGGGGCGAGTATTTTGAATTACAGAATAAAAGACGCACTTTTAAAATTTAAACACGACCTGAATTTTAAATGGATTGATGTTGTAGAAGAGTTTTTTGAAAAGGCCCAGCAGATGAGGTTAAATATGGTAGAAGAGGGAGCAACTACACTTATCCGCTGGATTGCCGAAGAACTTTCTTTTAAAATTTTAGAACAGCCTAACTCTAACGAAGTTAGTATATTAACGCAATTCCACAACCGGATGTTAAAGTTAAAGATTGACTATTATACCTATATTGTACAAAATAATATTGCAGTTCTTATACATAGTAGAGAGTTAACTCCCGAATTAGAAGAATTATCCAGAATCTACGGTCTGGATTGTAAAGACTTCCGAAAGATGAGGATTTTCAAATGAATACATTTAAAAAATTATTGGCAAAAGGAGAGTTTGTTATTACCGCAGAAGTTGCGCCGCCTAAAGGGAGTGATATATCAGAAGTTGAGCGGGAGATAGAAATATACAGACAGTGTGTTACAGCGGTGAATATTACCGATAATCAGAGTTCTATAATGCGCGCATCTGCTCTATCAATTGCCGATGTCTTAATGGAAAACGGCATTACGCCTATTTATCAAATTACTGCCCGGGATAGAAACCGTCTTGCGATACAGTCGGATTTATTAGGAGCATCTATCTTGGGGGTAAATAATGTTCTCTGTCTTACAGGGGATGCTATCGAACGGGGTGATCACAAGGAAGCAAAAGCTGTATTTGATGTTGATTCTGTCCAGTTGGTCAACATTGCAAAAGGGCTGAATGAGGGGTATGATTCAGCCGGCAGCAGGCTGAATAGACCGACAGACTTTTTTATCGGTGCGGCATGTTTTCCCGAAGCTTCTCCTTTAGAGCTTGAAATTATCAAGACCAGAAAAAAAGTGCAATCAGGGGCTTGTTTCCTGCAAAGCCAGGCTGTATATGACGTTGATAAATTCAAAGTATTTATGGAGTCCATTAAAGATTTAAATGTTTATGTCCTCGCCGGGATTGTCGTGCTTAAGTCAGTGAAAATGGCAGAATATATGAATAAATATGTAAGCGGAATAAATATTTCTCAAGCTCTCATTGAAGAAATGAAAGCTGCCAAAAATCAAATAGAGAAGGGTATTGAAATTGCAGCGCGGTTGGTAGTAGAATTAAAGAAGTTTGCCTGCGGTATTCATATCATGACTCTGGGTAGAGCGGAGTCAGTTCCGGAGATATTAAAACAAGCCGGGTTAATTTAAGAAACGGAGGTGTTTTTGATGAGTTCAAACAGCATTGAAATAAAGGGATTGGATGTTCAGGATGGAAGAATTATAATCAAGAACTTGCAGTTACTGCGCGAGGAAGGCATCGATAAATTAATAGAGAATTTGATTTTCGAGGAAAGCCTGCAGAAAAAAGCTGATTATGCTTCACTGATATGGAATGCAGCCTCACAATGCGGTGTCTATCCGGCATCAATTCATGATTTATACCGTGCTATGGGAAGGGGTGAAGTTTCAGGATTTACTGTGCCGGCGATGAATTTAAGAGTGCTTAGTTATGATGCGGCCCGCGCGGTTTACAGGGTTGCAAAAAAAATTGATGCCGGGGCTTTTATAT
>CAZLTA010000028.1:5776-10635 GCA_964562345.1 uncultured Planctomycetia bacterium | reverse complement strand
CTGCTGTTATTGAATATTCCTCTTCTTTGTTATTATAATAGAAAACTTTCTCTTATAATTCTGGCTGTTTTATTCGTTTTACTCTTTATGTTTAGATCCGCAAAGTTTTCTGATAAATTGCCGGCTGATAAAACGAGAAAGAAGTATTTCTTTTTCTTCCTGCCTGTTGGAGAAAAAGAAACAGGAGAATTGTTGTATTTAGTAACTTCTCTTTTCGTTATTGTCAAATTTTTTGAGCAGGATATTGCGGTTTTTTCAATCAGTATTGTATTGGTTTATAAGTTTGTTTCTGCAGTGTTTAATTTATTTGCCAGAGTGAGAATTAGAGGCACGACATTAGAAGGCACAGCAGCTGGTACAATTGCTGTTTATTTCACAGGGTGTTACCTCTGCAGTCTTCTGGGATTGGATAAAAATATAGCTGTTTCGTCTGCGGCAGCGGTGCCTATTATTGAACTTATTGTCAGCTGGCCGGATAAAAATTTCAGTCTGCCCTTTTTAATTGCAGTGACGGCGCAGTTTGTTAAAAATTCATTTTAAATTTTATCCTTTAAGGTATAAAATCTTTCTATGGCAAAATTCAAGATAGAGACTTCAAGCGGCGGTGTTGTTTATAAAATAGGCAATACAAATATTGAGATTGCTTTGATTAAACGCCTTACTAAACGAGGGATGCATGTCTGGTGTCTTCCCAAGGGTAAAATTGAAAATGCAGAGACTCAAGAAGCAGCTGCTTTAAGAGAAGTTAATGAAGAAACAGGCATAAAGGGAGAAATAGGGAAAGGGTTGGGAAATATCAGCTACTGGTTCTATGGCGCTGAAGACAAGTTAAAAATAAACAAAACAGTTTATTTCTATTTGATGAAATATTTATCTCAAAGCTCTGAGCTCCATGACAGTGAAGTTGAAGAGGTCAGGTGGTTCGAAATAAATGAAGCAGTGTCTGCAGCAAGCTATAAATCGGAAAAAGGAATAATTGAAAAAGCAAAGAAGGTTTTAGAATCAATTTCAGGAGGTGATAGAGAATGAAGAAGTTTTTCTTTCTGGCAATGTTTTTGACGCTTATTTTAAATATGGCTTTAGCAAATGATAAAGTCTTACTGATAGCTGCCAAAAACGGTTTTCGTGACGAAGAATTGTTTGTTCCTAAAGAAGTATTAGAAACCAACGGCTATATTGTTGATATAGCATCAAGTTCTAAAGGTGAATGCCGCGGGATGCTGGGTAAAAGTATAACCGCCGGTATTTCCTTGAATGAAGTAAATGTTTCAGATTACAGCGCTGTTGTATTTATAGGCGGGATGGGTGCTCAGGAATACTTTAATAATCCGATAGCACATAGGATCGCCAGAGAAGCTTATGAGGGAGGCAAGGTTGTAGCGGCGATATGTATTGCTCCTGTAATTTTGGGACGGGCCGGCATTTTAGAAAATAAACATGCCACAGTATCAAAAGGCCTTAAAAATCAACTTCAGATATCAGGGGCTGTTTATACTGGCAGCGGGGTAGAAGTCGATGGTAATATTATTACAGCAGACGGGCCGGGCGCTGCTGAAGGATTTGTTTATAAGATATTGGATGCTTTAAAAAAGAAATAGATTAAAATTACCGGAGGTAAATTATTATGGAAAGCAGGAAAGTGGTTTTGCATTTTCCCCGAAGATTGGTGGATAAGCCGATTATTTGTAAGTTAATTAAGGATTTTAATTTGGATTTCAATATTTTAAAAGCATCGGTTACTCCTGATGAAGAAGGGCTTCTGGTCCTGGAGTTGACGGGAGATGAAAAAAGTTTGAATAAAGCGGTTAAGTATTTGAAAGATAACGGAGTAACAGTCCAGCCTTTGGCCAAAGATATTATCCGTAATGATAATAAATGTACTCATTGCGGCCTCTGTGTTGTATATTGTCCCACAAACGCTCTTTATGTGGATGCTGATACGCAGAAAGTTATTTTTCAGCAGGATAAATGTATTGGTTGTGAAATCTGTGTCGATATCTGTCCTGTCAGGGCAATGGAAGTGCATTTTTGAATTAAATGCAAGAGAAGTTTTATAGAGACTGGGTTCAGGATAATGATCTGGTAGGTTTTGAGGTTAAAGTTAAAGAGACAGACCTGTTTATCAGAGCAGATAAGGATTTAGCAGAAAAAGCCCGTGCTGCAGTAGAAAAATATAGAAAGATATTAGAAGATTATCTTAAAAAGAACCCTGTTTTTTTGAAATCTTTGACTCCGCTTGACGTCAAGCCTCGAGCCCCTTTTTTTATACAAGAAATGGCCGAATCTTCCAGAAAAGCAGGTGTTGGGCCTATGGCGTCTGTTGCGGGAGTTATGGCGGAGTTTGTAGGTAAAGAACTGTTGAATTTCAGCAAAGAAATAATTGTTGAAAACGGAGGAGATATATTCTTAAAAACATTACAGAACAGGACAGTTGCTATTTATGCAGGAGAATCTTCTTTATCCGGGAAAATAGGAATTGAGGTTACTCCGTCAATGGGTTCAGTCGGAGTTTGTACATCATCGGGAAAAGTGGGCCATTCTTTAAGTTTTGGCAATGCTAATTCCGTTACTGTTATATCAAAATCAACTGCTTTAGCAGATTCCTGGGCAACAAGTCTTGCTAACAGAGTTAAGAGTTCTTTAGACATTAAAGAAACAATTGAATGTGCTTTAAAAATAGAAGGTGTGTTGGGTGTAGTAATAATAGCGGATGATAAAATAGGTTTTGCTGGTAAAATAAAGATATTAAAGGTTTGAATTTAGATATCTTGTTGGTGTTAATTCGGTTATGGTAATTAGCTTGACAGTGTCTTGGGTATATGGTATTTTGGCCGTAAGTCAGTTATATAAAAAGGAGGTTGACAATGACTAAAAAAGAAATTGTTAATATTGTTGTGTCGAAGACAGGGTACAAGCAGACAGAGGTAAAAAAGATAGTGCAGCTTACATTAAATGCTGTTTCAGATACTTTGATTAGTGGTAAAAATATTGAATTGAGAAATTTTGGTGTTTTTAAAGTAAAGACTAGAAAACCAAGGCAGGGCCGTAATCCTAAAACAGGGGAAATAGTTCCTGTTCCTGAAAGAAAAGTTGTGGTTTTTAAGCCAGGGTTGGAATTGAAGTTAAAGTTAAGGTAAATCCCTGTTGACGGGGATAAAAGTATTTTCTTCTTCTTGCATGCCCTTGGCCGTATAAGGAGGAGAAAGAGGGAAGGTGAAGCATGAGTAGTAAAGGTAAAGTGAAGTGGTTTTCCAACCAGAAAGGTTTTGGGTTTATTACCCCGGAGGATGGCGCTGATGTTTTTGTGCATTTCTCTGCTATTCAGACCGATGGTTACCGTAGCCTTGGAGAAGGCGATGAGGTTGAGTTTGATATTGTAGAAACTCCTAAAGGTCCGCAAGCTGCAAACGTAAAAAGAATTAGCTAAAATTGTCTGGAAAACCAAGAGCCCGCCTCTTTATATGTTTAAGGAGGCGGGCATTTTAAGTAGCAGATAAAAAAGTTGCAAACAAGCGGCTTTTGTTTTTAAATACAATAAAACACGTTATAGGCGGAAAGCCGAAGGTTGAAATATTTATGCAGTATCAAAAGCTGAGAGGCACTGAAGATATCGTCCCGCCTCAAATTAAAATTTGGCAGAACATAGAAGCTGTATCCCGCAGAATATTTGAAGTATTTGGTTATCAGGAAATAAGAACCCCGATTATTGAATTTCTGAAGCTTTTCCAGCGCAGTATTGGAGAAACTACCGATATTATAGAGAAAGAAATTTTCCAGTTTCAGGATAAATCCGGAAGGGAAATTGCACTCAGGCCCGAAGCGACTGCTTCCATAGCCAGAGCTTATCTGGAATGCGGTTTATATCAAAATCCTGGCCTGGCAAAATTGTATTATTACGGGCCTATGTTTCGTGCGGAAAGGCCTCAGAAGGGGAGGAAGAGGCAGTTTCATCAGATTGGTGTTGAAGCTATAGGTTCGAACAATCCTGAGATAGATGCTGAAGTTATATATCTGGTTAAAAAACTGTTTGATGATTTAGGCGTTGAGAATTTCAGCATTGAAATAAACAGCTTGGGCTGTAAGGATGATAAAATTAAAATTTCGGAATATTTGAAAAATAAACTTGGTAATAATTTAAATCAACTCTGTCCGGATTGTCAGAATAGATTCAGCAGAAATGTTCTCAGGATTCTGGATTGTAAAAAACAGGGTTGCCGGAGCTGCTTAGAAAATTTAGGAATAGATATTAAAAATGCGATTTGCGAAAAATGCTTACAGCATTATAATGAAGTTAAAGGATTATTAACTGCTTTGGGAATTAAGTATGTAGAGAATAAATATTTGGTTCGAGGGCTTGATTATTATACCAGGACAGTATTTGAAGTATTAAATCCTGAGTTAGAAGCTCAAAACGTGCTTTGTGCAGGCGGGAGATATGACGAACTTATTGAGGAGATGGGAGGCAAATCCACTCCGGCTGTGGGTTTTGCTTTAGGCGTAGAAAGGGTTGCTATGCTTCTTGAAAATAAAATTGAGAAAACTTTGCCGGGATTGGATGTTTTTTTAGTCCTTCAGGACAGAGTATTTATGGAAGAAGCGTTGAAAGAGCTGATGATTTTGAGAGAAAATGGAATTTGTGCCGATATGGATTATCAAAACAGGTCTTTGAAGTCTCAGATGAGATTGGCTAATGAAAAAAAAGCAAGATATGTTTTAATTTTAGGCGAAAAAGAATGGAATGAGGGTATGCTTTGTGTTAAGAATATGGAAACAGGGGATCAGGTTGACGTAAAAAAAGAAGAATTGTTAGAGGCAATCAGGTAAATTATGCTCCATAACTTATGTGTTTGTAGTTTGCA
>CAZLTA010000028.1:0-5676 GCA_964562345.1 uncultured Planctomycetia bacterium | reverse complement strand
TGTTAGAGGCAATCAGGTAAATTATGCTCCATAACTTATGTGTTTGTAGTTTGCAACTATGGTTTATTCACGCGGTGTGTTCCATAAGTCATGTGCTCATTAAAAGTTAATTTGCCCTCTGCTGATTCACTGTGTGAATCAAAGATGTAAGAGGATATAATTTGCATCCCCAAGGGGATAATTCGCCTAGGCAATTTATGCTCATCCCGGATGGGATTTCGTAAATTGCAAGCTCATTAGACGGCTAACGCCTTATGTTCATTATGATTGATATTTTCCGCTTCGAAAGATGTGCTAAAATTCTTAAAATAATTTTAGTACTCTTAGCGGAGTAATTCGCTCTACGATTTACGTTCTCTACGTTTCGTAAATCGTGAGCTCATTAGGAGGTTAAATTGTTACGTACTGATTATTGTGGTCAGCTTTGCAAAAAAGATGTAGAAAAGGAAGTTTCCCTTTGCGGCTGGGTTTATAGGATAAGAGAACATGGGAAAATAGTTTTTTTGGATTTAAGGGACAGAGAAGGTTCTATCCAGGTTGTGTGTGTCCCGAGTATTTTGAAAGATAATTTTGATGTTGTACACAGTTTGGGCAAGGAAGATGTTGTGCTCATTAAAGGTGTGGTTCAAGCTCGGCCTCAGGGTACTGTTAATGATAAAATACCTACTGGTGAAGTTGAAGTTTTAACACATAGTATTGAAATTTTAAATAAATGCAGGAATCAGCCGTTTGATATGGAAACAGAGACTGAAGTTTCTGAAGAACTACGTTTAAAACACAGGTATTTGGATTTAAGGAGACCTCAGTTGCAGGAAAATTTCATCTTCAGGCATAAGGTTGTAAAAAATATTAGAGATTTTTTTGATCAGGAGGGATTTATTGA
This sequence comes from uncultured Planctomycetia bacterium, assembly GCA_964562345.1. GTDB lineage: Bacteria > Omnitrophota > Gorgyraeia > Kaelpiales > Kaelpiaceae > Saelkia. The sequence goes on along the minus strand of CAZLTA010000028.1, from coordinate 4,793 downwards.
AGTTGAAACTCCGATTCTTACCAAATCTACTCCAGAGGGAGCCCGTGATTTTTTGGTGCCTTCCCGTTTGCGTCCGGGCACATTTTATGCCCTGCCGCAGTCGCCGCAATTATTCAAGCAGATATTAATGGTATCGGGTTTTGATAAATATTTTCAAATTGCAAGGTGTTTCAGAGATGAAGACTTGCGCGCTGACAGACAGCCGGAGTTTACCCAGCTGGACTTAGAAATGAGTTTTATCGACGAAGAGGATATTTTTTCCTTAATAGAGAGCTTGTTGAAAATTGTTTTTAAGCATGTTTTAAACATGGAACTTAAAATACCGTTTCCGCGTCTTAATCATAAAGATGCGATGGCAAAATACGGCAGTGATAAACCGGATTTAAGAACAGATTCTGGTAAAAATTTCTGTTTTTTATGGATAAATGAATTTCCTCTTTTTAGTTTTAATCAGGATTCCAATAAGTGGGATATGGAGCATCATCCTTTTACGGCTCCGCATCCTGATGATATAGATTTACTTGGAAAGGATATGAATAAAATACGTGCCCGCTCTTATGACTTAGTGTTAAATGGAGTTGAATTAGGGAGCGGAAGCATTAGAATACATAATAGAGACTTACAAAAGAGAATTCTTGAAACTATAGGTATAAGCGAAGAAGATGCGGAGAGAAAGTTTGGTTTTTTACTCCGTGCCCTTGAATGCGGGGCTCCTCCTCATGGAGGTTTTGCATTGGGGTTAGACAGAATGATAACAATTATGCTCGGCAAAGAGAGTATTAGAGATGTTATTGCTTTTCCCAAAACTCAGCGCGGAATTTGTCTCCTATCTGATGCCCCTTCTTTTGTTGATTTTAACCAGTTGTTGGAATTAAAAATCAAAACGTTAAAGGAGGTAGAAAATGAAGATAAAAAATAGGACTTGTATAATCTGTTTGATTCTGGCGTTGTTTTTTACAGGGTGTATTAAAACAGGGACCAGAGAAATTATTTTACCCGATCAGCAGGTTTACGGTAATCAAGGTTACCTCAAAGGGTGTTCGCCCCGAGTAGAAAGGGCTCAAGAGGTTAAGAAGAAAAAAATTTATGATATAGAGATAGAACTCCCGAATGTTTTTGATAAAGAGCATATAGCTTCAGAAGATAAGGATATCTGGGGTAACCAGGGTTATATGTTTAAAGGGAAAGACAAGATGAAGTATATGTATATTGCCCCCAGCAGAGCAAAAAATAAAGAAATATACCAAAAGGAAAAACCGTTTGGAAAAATCCCTGTAGTAGCAGAGGATGAATCAAAGTCTTTGAAAACATTAGATAGTCAGGCTGAATCAGAATATATGGATTATAAAGTTGAAAAGGGAGAAAGCCTTTGGACTATTGCTAAAAAGATTTACGGAGATGCTGCGAAATGGAAACTGATTTACGAACATAATAAAAATATACTCCGTGACCCTAAAATGATAAAACCGGGTATGGTGCTGCGTGCTCCGGTATCTTCTAAAAATGTTGAAGAATTTATTAAATGAGTGATAAGGTTTTGGAGTTTAAAGATGTTAGAATCGCTCAGATACTTGCAGGACGTTTTGATGCGAATATTAAGCTGATAGAAAAAGGGCTCGGTTTAGATATTATCCCCCGGGGGAATAGTTTTATATTAAAAGGGGATGATGAAACAGTAAATCAGGCTGAGAAACTATTAAACGAACTATCCTTCATTGTCGATAAAGGGTCTCAGTTGAGGGAATATGATATCCTCTATGCGCTGAAGCTGCTAAAGAAGAAGGCAGAATCTATTCGTGAAGTGTATCTGGACAGGATTGAAGTCTTCTCTAAACGCCAGTATATAACTCCTAAGACGCAGGGACAGAAAAAGTATGTAGATGCTATCAGGAATTATGATATTACTTTTAGTATCGGGCCTGCAGGAACTGGTAAAACCTATCTTGCGATGGTTATGGCCGTAAATGCTCTTAAACACCAGAAAGTTTCCCGTATTATATTAACCCGTCCTGCTATTGAAGCGGGAGAAAGGCTCGGGTTTTTGCCGGGAAACATGTACGATAAAATTTCACCGTATTTAAGGCCTTTATATGATGCTTTGTATGATATGATGGAACCCAATATGATTGAAGATTATATTGATATGGGTATTATTGAAGTTGCACCTCTGGCGTATATGCGGGGCAGGACTTTAAACGATGCTTTCATTATTTTGGATGAAGCTCAAAACTCGACTCCTGAGCAGATGAAAATGTTTCTAACCCGTATGGGGTTTGATTCCAAAACTGTGATAACAGGTGATATAACACAGAGCGATTTACCCAATGGGGCTCAATCCGGCTTGATTCAGGTAGTAGACATTCTTAAAGAAATAGAGGGTATCAAGCTTGTTTATTTAACCAGAGATGATATTGTAAGACATAAGCTGGTTCAGCAAATATTAGAGGCGTATGAAGGATATGAAAATAAAAGAAACAAGGAAAATACTCAAACTTCGTAAAAGGAAACTGCCCAAAGATTCTTTCCGTTTAAAATTCCTAATCCGCCCTCTTATAATAATTATCACTTCACTAATTATTGCAGGCATATATTTTGCAGGAGAGGATATTACTCATTTCAGCTTCAGGGAAGGCGATATTGCTCTGCGGGATGTTTTTGCTCCTTTCGATTTCCAGTATAGAGTCGGGGTAGATGAGAAAAAAAACCAGGAAGCAAAAGAACGTGCCAGAAGAGAAGCTGGCGAAATTTACTATATCAAACAAAATGCTGCAGATGCAGTTTTAGAAAAACTGGATAAAATTTTCAGTTATATTTCAACTGATGTAAAAGAAGGTGCCGCATTACCTGAGGAGCTGCTGTTATTGATGCCGCAGAAAACCGATTTCAAAGACATTTTCCAGCTGCAGCAATATGATACAAGCGAGAGTCTGAAAGGCGTTTCGGTATTTTTGGAAGAGTTTTATAAAAACAGCTATGTAATCCAGGATTCGGATTTCGAAAGATTCCTGCATTCAGGGTCTAAATATCTTTATGTTAAAAATAACAGCGATTATGCTCAACTCCCGTCTGATAGCTTGCGGATAGTCCCTTTAAGCAAAGCCCGTGAGATAGCCGGTATGGAATTGAAAAGGAAGATAAAATTAAGAGCCAAAGATATTATCATTAATTTAGTTGCCTGGAATATGGATTCTAATTTAATTTTCTCTTTAGAAGAAACAAAGGCATTGCAGGATAAGGCTGCCAAAAACGTTAAGAATATATATGTATATAATGATGTTAAAGAGCATGAAAGGATAATTTCAAAAGGAGAACCGATTACAGAGGAAAATTTAACAAAGCTGAAGCAGGTAAGCCAGCGGTATGGTGATGAAAAACTTCCGGCTGCCGCAGGTATTTTTATCTTCTCTTTAATGTTCCTGTCTTTAATAACTATTTCTTATAAACATTTCAATCCCAAATTTTATCAAGATACTTCCAAATTAATATTAATTTCTTTGGTTATTCTTATTATATCTGCTTTAACAAAAATAGTTATTTTGTCCCCTTTGCCCAGTTACTTAATTCCGGTCGCATTGGGCCCGATGTTAATAGCGGTGCTGGTATCTTTCCCTGTTGCTGTTAAAGCGGCTGTTTTTATATCTGTTATCAGCGGAATTATAATCGGCAACAATATCGTACCTCCTGTATGTTTTCTTATCGGCAGTTTAGCAGGTACTATAGCTATGAAAGATATAAGAAAACGTTCCCAGCTGCTTAAAGCAGGTATCATTGCGGGCGAGGCTCAGTTTTTCGCAGTAGTAGCTCTGGGGCTTGTTTTCGGAGTTGGTGCAAGTGTTTTTTTAAGAGAAGGGCTTATCAGTTTATTCAGCGGCATAATAGCGGCATTCTTCACGTTAAGTTTACTCCCTATTCTGGAACATATATTCAAAATAACCACGAATATTCATCTTTTGGAACTTTCTGATTTAAACCATCCGCTTTTAAAGGAACTTCTAATTAAGGCGCCTGGTACATATCATCATTCTCTTATTATGAGCAGTTTGGCAGAACAGGCTGCTGAGGCAATTGGAGCTAATCCGCTTTTGACCCGGGTAGGGGCATATTTTCATGATATCGGCAAGCTTGAAAAACCGGAATATTTCTCTGAAAACCAGACTAAGGAAAAAAAAGAACGCTCTAAACACGACAAACTTCCGCCTTCTATGAGCAGCCTTATAATTATAAATCATGTTAAAAAAGGTTTAGAGCTTGCCCATAAACATAAACTGCCTCCGGCAATAATCGATTTTATTGAACAGCATCATGGAACGAGCTTGGTATATTATTTCTATCATAAAGCGCTGGAGATAAAATCGGAGGAGGAGATAAAGGAGGAACAGTTCCGCTATCCCGGCCCGAAACCCCAGACCAGGGAAGTAGCGATTGTGTCGCTGGCAGATGTTGCAGAGGCGGCTACCAGAAGTTTACAGGAACCGACTCCTGCCAGAATAAAAGGTTTAATAAAAGAGATAATAAATAATAAGTTTGAAATGGGGGAACTTAATGAGTGTGAATTGACTTTAAAAGATTTAAATAAAATCGCAGAAGTTTTTACCAGATTAAGCGTAAGCGTTCATCATGCCCGAGTGGAATATCCCAGTGATAAAAAGGGAACTTGAAGTTTTAATCCATGACGTAAAATCACCCTTGGATTTAAAAGAGGTACGAAGATATCTTAAAAAGATACTGGAAGTTCTGCCTGAATTGAAACGTTTCTATTGGAGTGTTTCTATTATATCTGATGAGCAAATGGA
>CAZLTA010000027.1:0-10714 GCA_964562345.1 uncultured Planctomycetia bacterium | reverse complement strand
ATATGTGAAATAAGGAAGGAACGCAAGAAATAATGGCTGGCATTGAAGATATTTTAAAACTGGATAAAGGCCTTTCAGAAAAAATCGAGGATGCCCAAAAACATTCTCAGGAAATTATTGAGAACGCAAGTAAAGAAGCTGATAAAATCATTGAATCTGTTGATGAAAAAGCTGCTTTATACAAAAAGCAGAAAGAGGCTGAACTTAAAGGGGAAATAGAAAAATTGAGGCAGAATTACCTTAAAGAGTTTGATAAGAAAAAAGAAGGTATTGCAGAAGCATTGAATAAATGTAAACAGGAATTAAAAGATTATATAGTCAAAAGGATAATAGACAATGAGACTTGAACTTTGCTCCCGTGGAATTCGCAGAATTCCCGGGACAGAATCCCTGCCCGTAGGGCGTCCTTTAGGACTGAAATTGCTTTGCAATTTCGAGGGGCGAGACGAAGACGAAGGAAAAGTTCGTAGTCGAATTGTCTTGAGGTATGTAGACAATGCTTCTTGATTATTCCGCTGCCTGCGGAGTTTTGGGAGGGTTGAAAAGAAGGTCTTTTAAAGAAAGTGATCTGGAGCAGTTTAAGGAAAAAGGCCCCGATTTTCTTAGAGAGTCATTAAAAAATTATCTTAAGGAAGATTATCCGCATCAGGATGGAGTTGATTATCTGGAAAGAGCGCTGTATGTTTCCCACATTAAAAAGACAGTCAAGCTGTTGAGGTTTTTAGATGCATCTGTTAGCGGTGTGCTTAAGGCGCTGCTTTTGGAGTTCGATATTTTAAACTTAAAGCTTTTAATGCGGCGCATAAAACTGGGAAAAGATGCCGGCGCTGATATGTTTTACTGGGGGTATCCCTATCTTGTTTTTAAAAGTAAATCCCCGGCCTCTTTTAAGGAGATTGAAGATTTAAATAAGTATCTGAAAAAGGAGCCGCTTATAAGAGGTGTTTTTATAAAGGCTCTTAAGGATTTGGATTTTTATAAAGATATTTATCATTTTGATATTTGCCTGGATAGAGAGTATTTTAAGTTGCTGCAAAAAGAATCATTAAAAATAGATGGAAAATCATCTCTCTTGCTGCAATATTTTATCGCTATTAAATCGTTAATGTATGCTTTAAGACTTAAATTCTTTCAAGGGATAGATTCTGACGGGATACGCAGCGCTGTATGTACTCCGCCATTTTTTGATAAGGAATTTCTTTCTAAAGTGCTAAATGCCGTTTCTTTAGAAGAAGCCCTTTCCCTTATTGAGACAAGCCGTATTTTCTCGAAGTTTAAGGCAGAACTGTCTTCAGATTTTGAGGAAGACCTCGAGAATATCTTCTATCGCCGCTTTTTAAAAAAGCGGGGTTTTGATATTTTTACCCTGCATCCCTATCTGGCTTTTTATTTAAGCCAGAGGTACCTTGTTGAGAAAATGATATTTATTATAAACAATACTTTTAAATAAAATTATGTTTTTTCCTCAGAAAATGCACATGGTGAAAATGTTTGTCCTAAAAGAGTCGTTGGATAAACTTTCTCAAGTGTTATATGATTTCGGGTTTATTGAAGTTGAAAAAGCGAGTAATTTTATCCGCCAGGAAAACGGTGTTTCTCTGCTGGACAGCAGAAATTTTATCGAAAAGAGTAAAGAATTAAAAGAAGCGGTTAAAAAAACTTTAAATCTGCTTAATATAAGACGTAATAAAAAAGAGATATTTCCGGTGAAGATATCTACGGTGGTTATAGATGAAATTCAGCGGGATTATGGAGGGATAATTTCAGAGGTTCAAAAACTTAATGTTAAGATAAAAGAAAATCAAAAAAGGATAGATGAAATTAATATACATTCTACAATTTTAGAATTAATCGAAGATAAAGGGCTGGATCTGAAACATTTTAAAGGGTCTAAGAATATTATCGTAAAAATAGGAATTGTACCGGAAGACTCTGCGAAGAACCTCGAGTCTTACAATTCAGACAGCATTTTTACAGAAATAGAGAAGAGGTATTTAGGCAATGCATTTGTGTTCTGCGTTTCTTTGAAGGATAAAGAAGAGCGTTTTTCTAATATTTTAAAAAGCGTTAAATTTAAAGAAGTATTTTTAAATTTCGAATCCAGCAGTATAAAAGAGAGTATAGAATCTATAGAACTTAATATATGGCAATTAAGAGAGGAATCTGCGGAATGCCGGCATCAGCTGAATGATATAAAAAAGCAGTATCAGGTAAAGCTTCCCTATGCTTTATCGCTTCTTGAGGAAAATGAAAGAATCTATCAGGCGATGAATTGTTTCCTTTCTTCCCGGGCAGGTTATATAGTTGCCGGATGGGTGCCGCAGGATAAGATAAAGGTGCTGGAGAATAGACTTAAAGAGTTTAATGGCAGAGTGCATATGGAAAGAGAACCGGCTGAAAGTTTAATAAAGAAGGGGCTTGATTTTAAGAATGTTCCTTCTTATCTCGGCCATAAATTGTTTAAACCGTTTGAGCAAATTCTTAAGTTCTACGGAATGCCTGCTTACCGGCATTTTGACCCCACCGTATTTATGTCGTTAAGTTTTATTGTGATGTTCGGGATGATGTTTGCGGATTTAGGCCATGGATTGAGTCTGGCAGTGCTGGGGCTGGTTTTTGGTTTTTTAAAAGCGTTTAAAAATGCCTCCAGGATTCTTATTTCCTGCGGCATATCAGGTGTGTTGTTCGGAATAATTTTCGGCTCTTGTTTCGGCAGAGAAGATGTTTTTAAGCCGTTATGGTTTAATCCAGCGGGTAATCCTCAAAAGTTTTTACTCATCGGTATTTGTTTTGGTATAATAATGATTACTTTAGGCATAATCTTGAATATTTTTCAAAACCTGAAGAATAGAAATATAAAAGAAGCATTATTCTCCCAATGGGGGATATTGAGTATGATTTTTTACTGGATGGTTTTATATTTTATTGCCGCCTCCTTAAGGTATCATGCTTTAAATATTTCTTTAGGCTGGTTTTTTATTATTTTGCTTACCCCTTTGATTGCGATAACATTAGGAAGCCTTTTTTGGAGCAGAAACGATTCCGATACGGCAGAGGCAATATTCAGCCCGGTAGAGATAGTTTTAGGCTTAGTCACAAATACTATTTCTTTTGTGAGGGTAGCTGCTTTCGGTTTAGCTCATGCGGCATTGGGAGGCTGCGTGTATCTTATAGCTTATAATCTGGGCAACTTGCCGGGATTTAAGGAAAGCGTTATCATAGAGGGCAATATCGGGGTGATACTTTTTGAAGGATTGATAGTGTTTATTCAGGCGCTGAGGCTTGAATTTTATGAGTTCTTCTCAAAGTTTTTCCGCTTTCAGGGAAGGGAATTTAAACCGTTAAAAGAAAGGAGGTAAAAATGGCGTTGTTGAAAATTTTTAAAAAAACCAATGTTTTATTGATGGGGTGTGCTTTAGGATTGTTTATTTTAGGAGGGATATTGCTTTTCTCCGCAAATGTCTATGCTCAAACAGAAGATGCTCAGGCAGCTAACAGCAGCGCAGCATGGGGCTTTATGGCTGCTGCTTTAGCCGTTGGTTTTTCTTCTATTGCCGCAGGTATTGCTGTTTCCGGAGTGGGAAGCGCGGCGATGGGTGCGGTAAGCGAACAGCCGGACCTGATGGGCAAGTCGTTGATATATGTGGGGCTTGCCGAAGGTATTGCTATTTACGGTTTGATAGTTTCTATTATGATTTTAGGAAAGATTTAATGAAAATTTTGGTTCTGGGAGAGAAAGAATTCTGTGAGGTGTTTTCTTTTATGGGAGTAGATACTCTTGAGATTAAGGATAAGCAGGAAGTTGTTCCTGTATTGGAGAAACATCTCGATAAGGATTATCTCCTTCTTCTCTCCTATACTTTCTATAAGGAACTTAAGCATGATGTTGAAGAGATGAAGATTAAATCTCCCAGGGCAGTGATTCTGGAGCTGCCGGCTCTATCGGGAGAAGTAGAAGAAGAGTTTGATGTTAAGAAACTGCTTCAGGCAGTCTCCGGAGTAAAGATATGAACGAATTAGAGAGAAATATTCAGGAGCGGGCGGAGAGTCTTATAAAAAAGACTATGGAAAGAGCTGAAAGAATAAAGAAAAGAGAGTTTGCGCTTGCTAAAGAAAAACAGCAGGAGCTTATTTTAAAAGAGGAAGAAAAGATAAATAGTAAAATTAAGGCAGAGAGGAATTCTTTAAAAGCCCGGATGATTTTGGAGTTCAAATTGAAAGAAGAAAACTTTAAATATAGCCTTGCCCGGGATTTATTGCTGGAAGCAAAGCAGGAGATGAATTCTTTGGATAAAGGTGTTCTGCTGGTTTCTCTTAAAAATCTTATCCGGGAGGCGGTAGTAAACCTTGATTTTAAAAAAGCGCATATTCTGGTAAATAAAAGAGACGAAGCTCTTCTAAAAGAGCATTATGATGAGGTTGTAAGTTTTATAAGAGAAAAGGTTAGTGATTTCGAAGATGTAAGTGTAGAAGGTTCTTTGAATTCTTATGGAGGGGCAGTTGTTAAGTCAAATTCTTCAGGCGAATTTTTTGATAACACTTTCGAAAGAAGGTTGGAGCGGTTTGATGAGGAATTTAAAAAGAAGATATTAGAAATGCTTGGTTAAAATGCAGGATAACAAACAAAAAATTATTGAAATAAACGGGCCGGTAATAAAAGCTGCCGGTATGCAGGAATCCTTTATCGGAGAGATAGTCTATGTCGGTAAGGAGAAGCTGCTGGGCGAGGTTATCAGGCTGAGAAAGAATGTCGCCACTATTCAGGTATATGAAGATACCGAGGGTCTTAAGGTTTATGGGGATGTAGAAACTAAAGGTGTGCCTTTTTCTATTGAGCTTGGCCCGGGGTTGATCGGAGGGGTCTTTGACGGATTAGGCCGGCCTCTTGAAAAACTGCGGGAGAGTTCTTTATTTATTGAGAAGGGGCAGCGAGTAAGGACTCTGGATGGAGGGAAGAAGTGGAAGTTTTCGCCCGCTATAGAAAATGGGCAGTCTATAAAAGGGCTGGATATTATAGGACACGTTCAGGAAACGGTTATTTTAAAGCATTGTATTTTATGCCCTTATGATATTGAGGGGGAAGTTGTTTTTATTGTTCCTGAGGGTGAGTATAGCGTGGATGAAGTTATAGCTAAGGTGAAAAACAACCAGCAGGAATTTGAAATTAAGATGTCTCACTTTTGGCCGGTCAGGAAGAAACGGCCGGTTGCCGAATACCTTAAGCCCGGCCAGCCTCTTATCACCGGTCAGAGAGTCCTTGATTTTTTCTTTCCCCTGGCCAAAGGCGGTTCGGCAATAATTCCCGGAGGATTCGGGGCCGGGAAGACTGTCCTGCAGCACCAATTGGCAAAATGGTCAGATGCTGAAGTTATAATTTATATCGGCTGCGGAGAGAGGGGGAATGAAATGACCCAGGTATTAAAAGAGTTCCCCGAGCTTTTAGACCCCCGTACTCAGAGGCCGCTTATGGAAAGGACAGTTCTGATTGCCAATACTTCTAACATGCCTGTTACCGCGCGTGAGGCATCAATTTATACGGGGATTACCATTGCCGAGTATTTTCGTGATATGGGCTACAATGTTGCTTTGATGGCAGATTCTACTTCCCGCTGGGCTGAGGCCTTAAGGGAAATTTCGGGAAGGTTGGAAGAGCTTCCCGCAGAGGAAGGTTTCCCGGCTTACCTCTCTTCGATGCTGGCCGGGTTTTACGAGCGGGCAGGAAGATTTCAGGTTACTGCAGGAAGAGAAGGCTCTATATCCGTTGTAGGGGCAGTTTCTCCTCCCGGGGGTGATTTTTCCGAGCCGGTAACCGTGCATTCCAAGAGGTTTGTCAGTGTATTCTGGGCTTTAGATAAAGAGCTTTCTTCAAAAAGGCATTTTCCTGCTGTAAACTGGATTCAAAGTTATTCCGAATTTTTAGAAGGGATGGAAGAATGGTGGGATTCCCAGGATTCAAAAGTTAAGTGGAGCATTTTGAGGAAAGAAGCAATGGTAGTTCTGCAGGAGGATGAGAACTTGCAGAAGATTGTCCGGCTTATAGGAGAAGACCCTTTGCCGGATATGCAGAAACTTACTCTGTTTTGCGCCCGGTTCATAAAAGAAGGGTTCCTGCAGCAGTTTGCTTTCGATAAGAATGATTCATTCTGCACAGCGGCAAAACAGCTTCTTCTGATGGAAGTTATATTATATTTTTATAAAAAGGCCAAAGACCTGCTTGCGAAGAGGATTCCGGTAACTAAAGTTACCGAATTGCCTGTGTGTGAAGATATCTTCCGGGCAAAAATTGAAATTACTAATGATGATTTGAAAAGTTTTGAAGATTTAAGAGTAAAGATAGATAAACAGTTCGATTACGTCAGGAGCGAATATGAGTGAGAGAGAGGTTCAGGGTGTTCAGAGTATTGAGGGCCCGATAGTAATCGTTGAGGCAGCCCGGGGTATAGGGCTGGGGGAAATGGTTGAGGTCAGCCTTCCTCAGGGAGAAGTGCGTTTGGGTAAGGTTCTGAGGCTGACTCAAGAGCTTTGCTTTGTACAGGTATTCGGCGGGACAAAAGATTTATCGCCCCGGAGTACCGGCTTGAGATTTTTAGGAAGGCCGTTTTTATTTATCGTTTCAGAGGACATGTTAGGAAGAATTTTTGACGGTAAAGGAAAGCCTCTTGACAAAGGCCCCAGGGTATATAAAGGAGAGAGCCGTAATGTAAATGGTTTTGCAATAAATCCTACTGTGCGGGAATACCCCGAAGAATTTATTCAGACAGGGATAAGCGCTATTGACGGGTTGGATTCTATAACCAGAGGGCAGAAGATAGCGGTATTTTCCGGAGCAGGCCTTCCTCACAATAAAGTTGCTGCTCAGATTCTGAGGCAGGCTAAGATTCTTGAGGCTGAAGAATCGTTTGCGGTGATTTTAGCAGGTATTGGCCTTAAAAAGGAAGAGGCGCATTTTTTTATGGAAAGTTTCCGTTCTTCAGAGCAGGTTTTAAAAAGTGTCATGTTCTTGAATTTAGCTGAAGACCCTCCGGAAGAAAGGCTGCTTACTCCGCGGCTGGCTCTTACTCTGGCAGAATATCTTGCTTTTGATAAGGGGATGCATGTATTGGTTATTCTTACTGACATGTTTAATTATTGCCAGTCTTTGAGAGAGATTTCCAGTTTTCGCCAGGAGCTGCCTTCAAGAAAAGGGTATCCCGGATATATGTATACGGATCTGGCTTCCATATATGAAAGGACGGGGAGGATTGAAGGCAAAGGCGGTTCTATTACCCAGATTCCTGTTTTAACTATGCCCAATATGGATATTACTCATCCCATTCCCGATTTGACGGGATATATTACAGAGGGCCAGATTGTGTTGTCTTTAGCGCTTCATCAAAGGGGAGTTTACCCGCCGGTGGATGTACTTCTTTCATTGTCCCGCCTTATGAAAGACGGTATTGGCGAAGGCAAGACAAGGAAAGACCATGTGAATTTATCTTCTCAGCTTTATTCGGCTTATGCCCGGTCAAAAGATGCGGCAAGCCTTGCTTCCATTATCGGAGAGGAGGAATTAGGCCCTATAGATAAAAGCTATCTTGATTTCGGCCGTATTTTTGAAGAACAATTTATAAACCAGGATTTTACAGAATCCCGTTCTATTGAAGATACTCTTAATTCAGGATGGCAGACTCTAAAAGCCCTGCCTAAGAAGGAACTTAACAGATTGACAAGAGAGGAAATTGAGAAGTTTTATCCCAATACATGATAGAATATAGCTCTCTTCCCACGAAGGCAAATCTTCTGCGTCTTAAACAGGAGATAAAACTTATAAAAGACGGTTATAACCTTCTTGACCACAAGCGCGAGGTCTTAATACGGGAACTTTTAAGGCTTGGTTTTGAGATAAAAGATTTAAAAGAGAATCTGAATAAGAGTTTGAAAGAAACCTACGATAAGTTCTCTGAAGGTGTAAAAAAAATGGGAAGAGAGAGGCTGAAAATGCTGCTTTTGCAAAAATCGGTTTTCCCCCAGATAAAAGCCGTTGAAAAAAGTGTAATGGGAGTCCATATTCCCAATTTAAGCCTTGCAGACGAATTTAAGGTGAATTTTGAAGCCCCGTCTTTATCCTGCAAAGAGTTTGATGAGTTTTTGGTTTCTCTTAAAGAGTTAGTCCCGCTTCTTTTAAGGTATGTGGAGGTGAGTTTTGCGTTGTTTAGAATCGGGCAGGAACTTATGAAAACGCAAAAACGGTTAAGGGCATTAGAAAATTTTTATATCCCGCAATATACTCATATGATATCATATATCGAAACTGTTCTTGAAGAGTCCGAAAGAGAGGAATTGTTCAGAAACAAAAAAATAAAATCAAGGCTCGAAACTGTCTATGGATAAGAAAATACTGTTTCTCGTTTTCAGCATAAAGGCGCAGGATGAGTTGATAGATAAAGTGCTGGATCTGGCAGAGAAAATGGATGCAAAAATAATCGCCCTTAATGTTATTGATTTTGGGATGATGCGGCATCTCTCTGCGAAATTGGGGAAACGCGAGGCCGAGGTAAGTGTGGATTTGGAAGAAGACGGCTGGATGTACCTGTATTACATAGAAGAGAGGACCAAAGACAGAGGTATAATGATAAACGTTATTCAGCGGGAAGGAGTTTTGGAAGGAGAAATTATAAAAGCATCGGAGAAATTCAATGTTGATTTAGTAGTAATAAGCAGGGAAGAGCAGAAAGGCATAACTAATTTCAGTAAATTTATTGAATCTTTGCTTTTAAGAATAGAATGCCCTTTGCTGATTCTTTAACCCGAATATTTCATGAATATCATGAAATATTCGCCTGAAAGGCCGATAAATTAAATCGTTACACGATTTAATTTTGGGATCGGGGTAACCCGCCTCGATTCAATAGAAGCTTAAAAAATTGAAGACAGTAAAAAAGATTGCTATTGCCTTAGCAGTTTTTTTTGTTATTTTAACTGCATTTTATCTTTTCTGGTTTTCTCCGAGATATACGGTGCCTATTCTTATGTACCACCGGTTCGGATATAATGAAAGCACCCTTTTTGTAAGCCCTGAAAACTTCAATCAGCAGATGCGATACCTAAAAGACAAAGGTTATAATGTCATTTCGCTGGACGAACTGGCGGAGGGTATAAAGTCCGGAAGAAAATTCGCGCATAATTCAGTGGTCATTACTGTGGATGATGGTTATCAGGACAATTATACCTATGCCTACCCGGTGCTTAAAAAATACGGTTTTCCCGCGGCTATATTTCTCATTACGAATTTCATAGGCACTAATAAAGATTTTATGTCTTGGGATGAAATTAGGGAGATGTTTGAGCATAATATATTCTTCGGCGGCCATACTAGAAATCATACTTACCTTCCTTCTGTAAAAGAAGAAAGCATTTTGCAGGATGAGATAAGAGGGTGCAAAGAATTCATTGAAAATGAGTTGGGTTCGAATGTCAATTTATTTTGCTACCCTACGGGAGGGTTTACAGAACATGTTAAGGAAATAGTTAAAAAGTCAGGGTATAAAGAGGCATGCACAACCAACAGGGGATTTGCTGAATTCAATAGAGATGTCTATGAACTGAAAAGGGTGAAGGTTACGAACTCAGATACAAATAAGCCTTTCAGTTTCCGTGTGAAGTTGTCGGGCTACTACAATCTTCTCAGAAGCAGGAAGCGGGGGTATTAGTTTATTTTTGCAGCATAGTACAGATTTTTGTTGATATTTTTTTAATTTGTGATATAAAGATATTCGAATATCATAATATCAAGGATGTTTAAATGGATATTTTAGATAGTAGAAAATATGCGGATTTTTTTAAGGCGCTTTCCCATCCGATACGCCTGGAAATGGTTATGGAACTGCTAAAGGGCAAAAAATGCGTCAGCGATATAAAAGAACTGGTAAAAGTGAGACAGCCGAATATTTCCCAGCATCTGTCTTTGTTGAAATTTAACGGTATTGTCGATTGGTGCCAGGAAGGAAAAAGGAAATGTTATTTCTTAAAAAATCCTCAGGTAATAAAAAAGGCTCTGGAAATATTTAAGAAGAATGTGTAGTGTAATTTTAAACAGGAAAAAAGAGGAAGGAGGTAGAAATGAAGATTGAGGTAAATGATGCAAACTTTAAACAGGAAGTTTTAGAATCGAAAATTCCGGTTTTAGTTGATTTCTGGGCACCATGGTGCGGTCCCTGCCGTATGGTTGCACCGGCTGTTGAAGAGATTGCTGGTGAATATGAAGGGAAACTAAAAGTATGCAAGTTGAATGTTGACGAAGCTCCGCAAACCGCATCCGATTATGGGATTATGAGTATACCAACGCTGGCTGTTTTTAAAGGCGGAGTAGTGGTAGATAAAGTTGTTGGAGCGCTTCCAAAAAGCGAATTGGTAAGAGCGGTAGAACCGCATATTTAAATTCAGGAAGCGGAACAGGAGGTAAAATTATGCCTATTTATACTTATATCTGTAAAGATTGCGGTGAAAAGTTTGATTTATTGATTGGTATCACATCTAAAGAAACAGAGCTTAAATGCAAGAAATGCGGTGGTAAAAACATTGAAAAGTCTCTAAGCTCGTTCAGCGTGGGAGCTTCCGGCCGGGGTGACAGTTCCGCAGGCCCGAGTTGTCCTACGGGGACATGCCCTACTGGTTTTTGAAAGAGGTAATTATGATTGTAAGAGTTATTACAGGTGTTGCAATCGGCGGTATTCTC
>CAZLTA010000026.1:3091-10929 GCA_964562345.1 uncultured Planctomycetia bacterium | reverse complement strand
TTACTTCTATGTTTCTGCTGGGGTTGTGGGACGATTACAAAAATCTTTCTCCTTTCAAGAAGCTGTTTTTTCAAATCCTCATAGTTTCTTTAGCACTATTTTTTGGTTTTAAAACAGAAATCATCTATATCCCTGTATATTTGAATTATTTGATTGCTGCTGTCTGGATGCTGGTAATTACCAATGCATTCAATTTTTTAGATATTATGGATGGACTCTGCCTGGGTAGTTTTCTTTTGGTATCTTTGACATTTTCTGTTATTGGTTTTATAAAATTCCAGCCTTTAAATGCTTTTTTCTCAATAGCTGTTTTCAGCTCCTGCCTGGGATTTTTGCCTTTTAACTATAAAAAAGCCCATGCTTATTTAGGAGACAGCGGCAGTCTTTCTTTAGGGTTTTTTCTAAGTATTCTGGCAATTTCTTTCAGCTATGCAGGGGAAAACAGACCGTTAGCTTTGTTTACCCCGGTTATTATTTTGGGTCTTCCTGTTTTTGATTTTATGTATGTAACTGTAAGAAGGCTGCTGCAGAAGAAGTCTATTTTTAAAAAAAGCCCTGACCACTTGGCTATTTTAATGAAAGAAAATGGAATTTCTAAAAAAAGGATTATATATAAATTCTGGTTTATTGCTTTTGGTTTTACTTCTGCGGCTTTGATTCTTCAATTCGGTTCTTATACATACGGTGTGCTTGCGCTAATATTGGCAATCATACTGTTTTTTGAAATAGCTTTTAAATATTACAGGTGAAAATTGAGAATTTAATTATTGGTGCCGGTATAACAGGATTGAGCTGTGCGTATCATTTAGAAAAAATACCAAAAAGAGCCTCGCGTTTAACTAAAAATAATTACGTTGTCGTTGACAAGGAAGAAAGAATCGGCGGTTTAGCGCGGTCTAAAGAAATCAGCGGCTTTACTTTTGATTACAGCGCGCATCTTCTTCACTGCAGAAGCAGTTACTTTTATAATTGGCTAAAAGAAAAGCTCGGTAGTGGAGTCGCCTTGCATAGAAGAAATGCCTGGATATATTCTCACGGTGTTTTTACACAATATCCGTTTCAGGCAAATTTATACGGCCTCCCTAAAAATGTGGTAAAAGAGTGTTTAGAAGGGCTTTTAAATCTGAACGGATTAAAAAAACATGAGAAAGGCAGTTTTGAAAGATGGTGTTATGAAAAATTCGGCTCCGGGATTTCGAAACATTTTATGCTGCCGTATAATAAAAAATTCTGGACTTTAGATGCGAAAAATCTGACTGATGAATGGATAAACGGATTTATTCCGCAGCCTAAGATTCGAGATGTCTTGGACGGGACTTTCGAATACGGTCATAAGGAATTCGGCTATAATAGCAAGTTCTTTTATCCTCGGAGGGGAGGTATTGAAATTTTCGTTAAAAAACTGGCAAGTTTCTGCAGTAATGTAATGCTGGATAAAGAAGTTACAGCTATAAATATCGGGGAGAAATGGGTTCAAACTAAAGGGAACGGGAAATTCTATTATAAAAAGCTTGTTTCTACAATCCCTCTTATTCAATTGAAGGATTTAATTGTTGATATGGATAATAAAATTAAAAAAGAGTTTCTCAAATTGCGGTATATTTCAGTTATTAATGTTAATTTAGGCATCAGGAAGAAGCTTCTTTCCAATAAAGACTGGATTTATTTTCCCGAAGACAATTATATCTTTTACCGTATTGGTTTTCCCATGAACTTTGCTCCTGTTTCAACCCCGCGGGAATTTAGTTCTATTTATGTGGATATCTCATATTCAAATTGGAAATCTTTGGGGTGCGGTAAAGATGATCTCATAGAAAAAGTAAAGGCTGATTTAATTAAAATAGGGATAATAGAGGATGTAGACGAGATTCCGGTTGTGGATATAAATGACATCAAATACGCTTACATAGTATACGATAAAAAATGGATGAAAACCCGCAGTAGCATTATAGATTATTTAAATAAAAAATCTATTTGCCCTGCAGGAAGATTCGGAGCCTGGCAGTATCTTTCCATGGAAGGATGTTTTTTAGATGGAAAGAGGGCGGCGGAATATCTAATTTCAAAATAAATTACTTTCATCTAAACTCTGTTACTATTTGCTATGCAGATGATAAAAACGGCTGTTTTCTATTCCGGATTATATCCCGGGCTGTCAAATTATAATACTATCAAAAAATTCTTCCCTTGTTTTGCAGGGGGATGCAGCAGCTATCCTGTTTCGGTGAATTTGCTTATCACTTCGCGGTGTAATTTCAGATGCAGTATGTGCAGCTTTTACGGTGTTGAACAAAGCGGGGAGGAAAAAGAACTGGGATTTGAGGAAATTAAAAAATTCATTGAAGAAATTTCCAGATATAAACCCATAGTATTTTTAGGAGGCGGAGAGCCTTTTATAAGAAAAGACATATATGAAATAATTGCTGAAATAAAAAAACAGGGACTTAAATGTATTGTTTCAACCAATGGCTATTTGCTGGATATAGATAAGCTGAACAAGTTAAATATAGATTATTTAATCATATCGCTTTACGGACCTCGGGATATTCATAATAAAGTTACCCAGACCCCGGATGCGTATCAGGTAGCGATAAAAAAAATCAGGCAGTTGTTAAAAAGTTCTTCTATAAACCGGATTATAGTTTCAGTTGTTTTAATGCCTGAAAATATTGTACATTTGGATGGTTTAATAGCAGAGCTTGTTTCGCTGGGAATAAAAACCGTTAAAATTGAAAATCTCAATTATATTACTTTTAAGGAATATCAGGAGTCGCCGCGTTTGAAAGAAGGCTTTGATATTACCCCATGTACTTTAATTAGAGAGAATGATTTCAAATCTTCTGATATAGAACTTTTTTGGAGAATTGTGTCTAAATTGTTTAAGAAATATAAAGGGAAATTATTTTTGAAACCTAATCTTTCAAAAATCGGATTTTTTAACTGGTATTCGGGAAAGAATATTAAAGACAAATGCCATTTTATAAAACACTCTTTATTCATTTCACCTTCCGGCGATATCCTGCCCTGTCAGTTTCTTAGAAATTCTATTCTTGGAAAAATCAATCAAAATGAGATAGAATATATTTGGCATTCAAATCGTTATGATAACCTCAGGCAGGTTATCCGCGGGACAGATTTGAATATTTGTAAACGCTGCTGTAAATAGATACTGAAAAGGAGAGATTATGGATTTCGAGAAGGACTGGGAACGGGCAGTAAAAACAACAGAGATTGAGAGAAGCTGGATAGGATACCTAAAGAATACCTCTGCTACTATGCTGCCATACCTTATGCTTTCGGAGTCTCTCTTGGATAATTCCGACACCGTGGTAAGGAAAGGCAAAATAGAGGTAACCAAGCCGATAATTTATCTTCCCCAGCACAATCCGGTCTTTGAAGGTTTTGAGTTTCCCCAAGACAGTATCTTAGAAAATTCCATCCTGACTTTTTTCCTTTTAAGAGGTATCCACCTGCCGTCGCTTAAATATTCCAATACGGTTTATTCTCTGGATATCGAACGCAGCGGTTTAAGTGATGCAGTAAAAAAATACAGGCAGGAGTTTCAAAAACTTGAGGATTTGAAAACAGCTCTTATAGTCGGCCCTGATGACTGCTGGCATCTTTCACTTCTTATTTATGTAGCGGCTTTAACGGAGAAATCAGTTTCTAATGATATTAAAAGTTTTCTGGAAAATCTGAAAAGGAAGTATAAGAAAGATTGAAAATTTTTGGTTTTAATATTATTCTTTCCAAATGATTAAAAATAGGAGAGAATAAGTTATACAAGGAGGTAGAAATGGATGAAAAACAGGTTTTTGAAAAAGTTGACGGTCTCATTGAAAACATTGAAAAAGTTATTTTAGGCAAGCACGATGTTGTAAAACTGGCGGTTGCTGTGTTTTTGTCGGAGGGGCACCTCCTAGTAGAAGATGTTCCCGGAACGGGTAAAACTATGCTTGCCAAAGCGCTGTCTAAATCTTTTTCCGGAACATTCAGAAGAATACAGTTTACGCCTGACCTTTTGCCTTCCGATGTTACAGGCAGCTACATTTATAATCAGAAAAATGCAGAATTTGAATTCCGCCCCGGGCCTATTTTCGCAAGTATTGTAATTGCGGATGAAATCAACCGCGGCACTCCCAGAACTCAAAGCAGTCTTCTGGAGCCTATGGAAGAATATCAGGTTACAGCAGACGGCAATACATTAAAACTGGAGAAGCCGTTTTTCTTAATAGCTACGCAAAACCCTGTAGAAAGGGAGGGAACATATTTCTTGCCCATTTCTCAATTAGATAGATTTATGACGAAAATGAAAGTAGGCTATCCTGAAAAAAGCCAGGAGGTACAAATACTTATCGACCGTAAAAGCAAAAACCCTTTGGATGAAATAGAACCTGTGGTTACCGCTGAAGATATAATAGAAATTCAGCAATTTGTCCGGGCGATAAAAGTAGACTCGCGCCTTTATGAATATATCATAGAAATAACCCAGCTGACCAGAAATACTGATAAATTGATTTTAGGGGCAAGCCCCAGAGCTTCTCTGGATTTATTCCGTTTTTCCCAGGCTTTGGCATTGCTTGAGGAAAGAAACTATTGTATCCCCGATGATATAAAAACAGCTGCTCCTTTGGTTCTTGCCCACAGGGTTATCCCTTCATCTCCTGCAAAAACAGAGTTGGGCAAGCCTCAGGAAGTAATTAAAAAACTGGTGGATGAAATATCGGTTCCTATCCAATAATAAAATAGCACTTACAGAATCCGGAGTTTACACCCTGGGGCTGGTTTTAATATTAGCAACAGCTGGTTTTGTTATTCAATCCAACCTTATTTACTTAGTTACTGCAGGTTTTACAGCGCTTATTATAACAGATTTGATTTTATCTTTTTTCTCTTTGAAAGGAGTAAAAGTATCCCGTTTATGTCCTACTCATGCTTTAAGAGACGAAGAGTTTAAAATTGAATTAAAAGTAGAAAACACGCTTTTTACGAAGTTTTTGTTAAAAATAAGCGACTGCAGTTTTACCGAAAATATTCCAGGAGTAAAATTTCCTGTAATTGCCGAACTTAAAAGAGGCGAATCAGTTATTTTAAGTTATATAAAACGGGTAAAAGCAAGAGGGGAATATAACCTTAACTATGTAATTATTGAAAGCAGTTTTCCGCTGGGGTTATGGAGAATTAAGGAATATTACCATTCCGCCTCAAAACTTACGATTTATCCCGAGTTTTACGAAGTCCCGCAATTTGCCGTATCTTTTCGCGGTATAAGAG
This sequence comes from uncultured Planctomycetia bacterium, assembly GCA_964562345.1. GTDB lineage: Bacteria > Omnitrophota > Gorgyraeia > Kaelpiales > Kaelpiaceae > Saelkia. The sequence goes on along the minus strand of CAZLTA010000026.1, from coordinate 5,655 downwards.
CAGAATTTGCAAATACATCTTCCAATAGGCCCGGAACAGGCGGGAATTTTTTGCAGATCAGAGAATTTCAATATGGAGACAGTCTTAAAAATATACACTGGAGAGCAACTGCGAGAACGGGGAAGCTTATGGTTAAAGAATTGGAAAAATTTACACTTTCCAATCTCTCTATTGTTTTGGATAATTCATCAGGCCTGATTCTGGGGCTGGGTGAGGAGTCAAATTTTGAATATGCAATCAAAACAGCAGCAACTATTGCAAATAAAGCGTTAAGTACAAGGTATCATGTGAAATTTATTTATTACGACCAGAGGAAAAGCAAGATTCAATTCGTAAAAGCATACGGCAGGATGACACCGATTTTAAACCATCTTTCTATGATAGATGTCACTGATAAAATCAAAGTTAAGGATTTAGTTGAAGCGGCTGTTCCGGAGATTGAGAAGGAAAGCGTTGCTGTATTTGTACTGCTGTCTTTAACAGCTGATGTAACCAGAATAATTATGCATTTAGCTAAACAGGGGATTGAATCCGTTCTTGTAGTATTCGATCCCAAATCTTTTGCTGAGGTAATAGACCAAAAAATAGGAAATTTTTACACCGTATTTTCAAATTTGATAAACCAGGAAGCATTCTATTTAACTGGCGAAGGTACAAGAGTTTATATCGTAAGACAGGGTGATTATATCCCTGATACTTTAAGCAGGCCTAAAATGTTTGTAACTGCTTGATTGTTATGTTTTATATAACATCTTATTTATTAATACTTCTGGGAATCTTAGCCCTGCCTTTAATTGAGGGGATACATTTCGTGTCTTTTTTATCATTTTTGCTTTTTACTTTCGGATATATCTTTACACAGTTATACCGTAAATTCCAGTTATCTAAAGAAATGCGGAATGCATTATTAATTTCTGCATTTGCTTTAGGGCCTATTACTGTATTTGTTATCGGCAGATTCGGAGAATGGGAAATAGTATGGCTCAGCTGGTATATTCTGCTTGCGATGCAGATAACAAGTATTTTCAGCCTTAAAAATAATAGAGGCTGGATTTTTTCTTATCTAATAAGTTCATTGCAGATTGCAATAGCAGGTGTATTTACGGAGAGAATGTTGTTTTTAGTTCTGTTTTTGTTTTATCTTATTTTAACGGTATTTAACTTCATTTTGCTGCTTCCCAGGATAGAGGTAAAAGAAAAATTTTTAAAGCTTCTAAAATCTAAAGCAGATTTTACAAAATGGGGGGCAGTTACAACAGTAAATGTTTTTTTTATTACAGCTTTAATATTTTTCATTCTGCCCAGGACCGAAAATCCATTATTCAAAGTTAAGAAGGGGATGCATCTGGCTGATAAGTTGAAAAAAGAGATTGCAGATGAAACGGTTAAAGAAAATTTGGAATTGCAATTTCCCGAAAAACCATCTTTGGGCAGTTTTTCGAATGTAAAACAGAAAGACGCCCTTATTATGATTGTAGAAACAACAAAACCTTTTCTTTGGAGAGTAAAATCTTTCAATAGTTATAAAGATGGAGGATGGTCTTCAGTAGGGAGTAAACCGGTGGAGATAAGGATAAAAGATAAAAAAGTCAATCTTAAGCCGATTTATCTCAGGAAAGAACTATTTGCTAAGATTAAACCGGAGCAGTTTTATTATCAGAAGTTTTACATAAGGAATTATGCCCAAAATTTGATTATCGGAGCATATCCAATTGTAGAGATTGATGACATCCCGGGAACTAACATCAGGATTGACCATTTTGAAAATATTTATTTGGAAAAGAAAATAGGTATGGGAAGCAGCTATGAAGTTGTATCAATTGATAAAAAGTATCCTTCTGATTATTTAAGGTCTTTGCCTCGTAAATATCCTCAGGAAATAATAAATCTCTATTTGAGATTACCGTTTGATTTAGATAAGAAGATTTTAGATTTAACAGATAAGATTTTAAAAAACTCACCCTCCAATATTTATGATGAAGTTGTAATATTAAGAGAATATTTAAAAAGAAACTGCAGGTATGGTTTAATAAATGAGTCTAACAGCCCGGCTTTGTCAGAATTTTTGTTTGGAGAGAAGGAAGGCGATTGTGAGTACTTTGCGACTGCGCTGGCGTTAATGCTGCGGTATAGAAATATTCCTACCAGATTTGTGATAGGGTTTTCTGGAGGGGAGTTTGATTCTCAAAAAAGAACAAGCATGATTTATGCCAGGAATGCACATGCTTGGATAGAGATTTTTTTTCCTACCATAGGCTGGCTGCCTTGTGATGCAACACCCGGGAGAGCTTATAGGAAACAGTGGTCAGATGTTCCCAATGTGATGGTTCTTAAACCTGAAAAGGTATCTTCTAAAGGACAACCTGTGGTTAAAGGAGTACCTAATGTAAAGGGAGGAGTAGGAAATAAAGAAGCTGCTAAGGGGGAAGAAATTGTAAAAGAAGGCGTGCCTGAAAATGAACTACTTCCTGATAAATATCTTTTTAGGGAAGAATTGGCTGCTGGAAAGACTGAACAAAAGGAAGTGGTTTTTGGAAAAGAATTTTTTGAAAAGGAGACTGCAG
>CAZLTA010000026.1:0-2991 GCA_964562345.1 uncultured Planctomycetia bacterium | reverse complement strand
ACTGAACAAAAGGAAGTGGTTTTTGGAAAAGAATTTTTTGAAAAGGAGACTGCAGGAGGAGTAGAGGAACAAGTGCCTGCAGAGGTTTCTACTGAGGAGGCTGTAGCAGGAGGAGTAGAGAAGGTGTCTGAAGAAGTTTCTACTGAGGAGGCTGCAGCAGGAGGAGAGGAACTGGTGTCTGAGGAGGAGGGTTTTTTAGCAGAGGAGGTTTCTTTTGAAGAACAGACTGTTTCTGTTGCGGAAGAACGTCCTGTAGATGTTCTTGATGAAGGGATTTCTGAGGAAGTTGTTTCTTCCGAAGAACAGAAGGTTTCAGGTGAAACCGGAAATGACATTCTTGAGGAAGAGAGGAAGGAAGCAATAGCACCTATTCCTGATTTAGAAATTGTTAAAGGAGAAGAGAAAATTTCTGACGAAGATATAGTTTTTGAAGAGAAGATTTTAGCTGAGGAAGAAGTGCCTAAAGAAAGCGAGGTTTCTGAAGAAAAATTGATAAAAGAAGAAACACCTGAGGAAAAATTATCTGAGCAGAAACCACCAGGAAAGATTGTTAAAGAGGAATTACCAGAGGAGGAAATGATTTCTGAAGAAGATAAACTTTTAGCAGGAATATCTTATGAACAGGTTCAGGAACCTGGACAGGAAGCGGTTGAGGAGAAGCTGCCTGAGGAAAAACAATCTGCTGAAAGTGCGCCTGATGAAGAATCCGTTTTTGATGAGACAACCCAGGAACAGGTGGATATGAAAAGCCCTGTTTTGGATAAGTTCTTTATATTTAAATGGTTGAAAGAAAGATTAGAGAAATGGGTTTTAAAGTTCTCTTATTATACCCAGAAAATGATAGCCGGTTTCTTTAAGAATATTGTCGTTCAGATTGCTGTATTTATAAAAGTAATTATTTCAGAAATCATGCTGCATGTTAAAAAGCATAGGACTCCTTACGTTATTTTATTCAGTTTTTTCATATTGCTTGCTTTATGCCGGCATATCATATTGAAAATAATCCGCAAAAGAGCAGAGAAAGCAAAAATCACCAGGCTGTTCCCCCGGAGACGGCTTACGCAAGAAGAGAAGGTAATAACCAATTTCTATTTGTATGTATTGCGTCTTTTGGAAAAAATAGGCTATAAAAGGTACCCCTATCTTACTCCTAGAGAATTTGCTCAACAATTGCTGGCGAAGGGGTTCAAAATATCTAAAGGTTTTTTATATTTGACAGATATGTTTTATAAAATAAGTTTTGGACATATGGAAGTTGAGCTTGTAGAAATGCAGAAAATACATAAGATCACTGATGATATTAAAATATGGACTAAGGAGATGAAGTATTAAGGCAGGCGTTTTATGAGGGGTAATTCGCACTATCATTTAGCTGCACTTTGTTTACTGAATGATGTGCTCATTACAATAAATCAAGCCAGCTTAATTTTTTAATATGCGCTGAGGTTCTCTTTTGTTATAATTTAACAATCATTATAAATATACCAAAATGAAAGTTATAAATGTCGGACTAATCGGATTGGGTACCATAGGAAGCGGGGTGGCAGAATATCTGTTGAAAAATACTCCAGAATTAAGAAGAAAAACAGGTTTTAATTTTAAGCTTGTTAAAATAGCAGAAAAAGACAGTAAAAAAGTTCCGGCAAAATATAGAAATCTACTGACATCAGCTGAAAATGTTATTACTATCCCCGGTGTAGATGTTGTTATCGAACTCATAGGGGGAATTAATCCTGCCAAAGGTTATATCATCAGGGCTTTAAGAAATAAAAAACATGTTATTACAGCGAATAAGGCTTTACTGGCTGAATATGGAGAATTATTGTTTAAAACAGCAGAAAAAGAGAATGTGTCTCTTAAATTCGAGGCTTCTGTAGGCGGCGGTATTCCGATAATAAGCAGTTTAGGCGATTCTTTAATAGCCAATGAAATTGAATCTATTCTGGGCATTGTTAATGGTACTTCAAATTACATTCTTACTATTATGGAGGAAGAAAATATCTCTATGAAAAAGGCTCTGGCTGTTGCTCAAAATAAGGGCTATGTTGAGAAAAACCCTCTTCTGGATTTGAAAGGGATAGATTCAGCACATAAACTTGCGATTCTTATTAAGCTGGCTTTTGGCTTTATGCCGAAATTCTCCCGGATATACTGTGAAGGTATTACTCATATTTCTGCTCTGGATATTAAATATGCTTTGGAATCCGGATATAGAATTAAATTATTAGCAGTTGCAAAAAAGAAATCTGATAATAGAGTTGAGGCACGAGTCCATCCGGCTTTACTCCCTTTAACACATATGCTTTCTTCTGTGAGAGGAGTTTTTAATGCTATATATATAAAGGGAAGTCTGGTAGGAGAAGTGGTGTTTTATGGCCGCGGAGCAGGTAAGATGCCTACAACATCTGCAGTCATTTCAGACCTTGTAGGATTGGCTCAATGCCTTATAAATAAAGACTGCCTTTGCCGTAAATATCTGAGTGCTAAGTCTCAAAATTTAAAGAGCATCAAAGACCTGCACTGCCGTTATTATGTAAGGTTTATGGCGGTGGATAAGCCCGGAGTTCTGGCTGAAATTTCAGGAATATTGAGTGCGCAAAATATAAGCATAGCAAGTGTGACTCAAAAAGAAAGGGGCTTAGCGAAATCAGTTCCTATAGTTATGATGACTCATGAAGCGAATGAGATGGGTATGAAAAAGGCTTTGGAAAAAATAGAGCGGCTGAAAATGATAACAGATAAACCGGTTTATATCAGAGTAGAAGGATGAACTGGCAGGGTGTAATTTCTCATTACAGGGAGTATCTTCCCGTCAGCGATAAAACCCCGGTGATAACTTTACAGGAAGGCAATACCCCGCTGTTATATTCAAGTTTTTTATCCCATGAGACGGGGAGTAATTGTTCCGTATATTTGAAATTCGAAGGCGCAAATCCCACGGGTTCGTTTAAAGACAGAGGGATGACTGTTGCTGTTTCTAAAGCTCTGGAA
>CAZLTA010000025.1:6916-10938 GCA_964562345.1 uncultured Planctomycetia bacterium | reverse complement strand
ATAATGGCGCACAACATCCAATTCCGAAACCTCAGGCAAATGGGGCGCAGTATCTCTTGCATACTGTTTCGGTATTTTTGCATCAAGCGGAACATCCTTTTTGGGAATTTTAAATCCCTGTCTTCCGGATACGCTTTTTTCAAATATCAATCGCATAATACAACCTCCAGACTCTCCTTAAACTTCACAATATCTTCTTTCGTTCTTTTCTCAGTTATAGCAACAAGCAGATAATTGTCCATCCTTTCATAAAACCGCCCCAAAGGAAACCCGCAGGCGTATCCTCTATCAACCATTTTATTGACTACTTCATCCGCATTACGCGGGAGAAGCACCGTAAACTCGTTAAATGTCGGCGAACTTTTTTTAACTTCAACCCCGGGAATTTCACCAATAACTTTTTTGGCAAATTCAGTCTTTTCAAAAATAAGCTGGGCAAGTTTTTTAATCCCTTCTTTGCCTAAAAGAGAAAGATATATCACCGCTCTTAATGAACAGAGAGCCTCGTTGGAACAGATATTCGATGTTGCCTTCTCCCTTCTGATATGCTGCTCCCTGGTCTGAAGAGTTAAAACATAACCGGTTTTACCGCCTAAATCCTGAGTCTTGCCAACAATCCTGCCCGGCATTTTGCGGACATACTCTTTCTTCGCCGCCATAAACCCAAGATAAGGCCCTCCAAATGAAAGAGACAAACCCAGGCTCTGCCCCTCGCCGGTTGCAATATCACAGTCAATTGAACCCGGGGTTTTTAAAACTCCAAGTGCAATCGGATAGACTGACTGCACAACTAATGCCCCGCGGGAATGAGCTTTTTTCACAATATCCGAATGGTCATCTATAGCACCGAAAAAATTGGGGTTCTGCAATATTACCGCAGCAGTTTTATCATCTAAATGTTTATAAATATCATCCCTTGCGCTTTGCCCGTGTACAACAGGGGTTTCAACAAATTCGATATTTAAATTAGACGTATATGTATAGAGCATTGTGCGGTAAATCATATTCACACCGCTATCCACCACTATTTTATTTCTGCCTGTAATTCTTATCGCCATCTTACAGGCTTCATATAAAGCTGTGCCTCCATCATATAAAGAGGCATTGGAAACATCCAAGTCTGTCAATTCGCAAATTGCCGTTTGATATTCGTAAACCGCCTGAAGCCAGCCCTGCGAACATTCCGGCTGATAAGGAGTATAAGCGGTATAAAACTCGCTTCTGGAAGCTAAAGTATCGACAACTGCGGGAATATAATGGTCATAAAAACCCGCCCCGACAAAGTTAACTAAGCCTGTTGCATTTTTTAATGAAAGCTTTTTAAAATATTCTACAACTTCAAATTCAGATTTGCCCTGAGGGATGTTAAAAGATTTGGGCTGGAGTTCTTTTTTGATATCCGAAAAAAGCTCATCTATAGATGCAACGCCGATAATTTTGAGCATCTCTTTTACTTCCGCTTCTGTATGAGGGGTAAAACTCAATGCTCAACCTCCTTGAGATAATTTTTATAAGATTCTGCATCCATCAACTTACTTTTTTCATCTTCATTATCGATTTTAATAATTACCAGCCAGCCATCTGCATAAGGAAACTGATTAAGAAGCTCAGGCTGATTAGCCAGAGCTTCGTTTACTTCAACAACAACTCCCGAAAAAGGTGCATATATATCAGAAGCAGCTTTAACTGATTCAACAGTAGCGAATATTTTAAACTGCTCTAACTTGTCACCTGCTTTAGGAAGCTCAACAAAAGTAATATCTCCCAGTGAGTTTTGAGCATAATCAGTTATTCCAATACGCGCCCTGCCGTTTTCAAGAGCTGCCCATTCATGTTCGTTCGTGTAAAGTAAATTATCAGGTACATTCATATTTAACCTCCTAATGAGCTCACGATTTACGAAACGCAGTACCTTTGTAAATCGTAGAGCGAATTACCCCTGCATCCTTGATTTGCTCCGCAAATCAGCAAGGGTTATTTAATCCAACCGAATTATGAGCAGTTCCTTTTTTATAGAAAGGTTTTTCTGCTATTTCCGCCTCCATTTCAATATTGCCGTTTTGAATCATGACTTTAGAACCAACTTTATTGTATCCAGGCAAAATATACCCCATGCCGATTCCGCACGATAAACTCGGTGAAAATGAACCGCTGGTTACGATTCCGATTTCCTTATTGCTTGATAAAACTTTATGATTATGCCTCGGAGACCTTCTTGAATTAACAATAAATCCGGCTAAATTATGAGTTATACCCTGCTCTTTCTGTTTTAAAAGCGCATCCCGGCCGATAAAATCTTTATCCAAATCCATAAAACGCTCCATACCTGCTTCCAGCGGAGTTATTTCTTCTGTTAAATCCTGTCCGTATAAGGGATAACCCATCTCGAGACGCAACGTATCTCTGGCGCCCAATCCCGCGGGACAGACTCTTTCATCCTGCAAAAATAAATTCCACAATCTCTCTGCATGAGTTGAATTTGCATAAACTTCATAGCCTAATTCCCCCGTATAACCGGTGCGGCTGATAAGATACTCCTCCCCGTCAATTAAAAAATCTCCAAAACCATAATATGAAAGAGAGGTTATTTTATCTGTTGTAATATTTTTTAAAATATTGAGTGATTCAGGGCCCTGTAAATCCAGTTTTGCAATTGTATCCGATATATTTTTAAAATGGGAATCTAATAATAAATTCTTTTTTATATGCGCCTCATCTTTATCCACAGTTGCAGCGTTTACAACCAGCATCCATTCTTCCTGCTCCATTCTATACACAATTAAATCATCTAAAATCCTGCCCTCTTCATTCAGCATAAACCCATATTTGCAGGAACCTGTTTTCATATTCCCTAAGTTGAAAGTTACGATTTTATCCAGCCCGCTGTTTTTAAAATCCCCCTGAACAATGAATTCACCCATATGGCAGATATCAAAAATTGAAACAGAGGTGCGGGTCCAGTTATGCTCTGTGATAATCCCGGAATATTGAATGGGCATAAGAAAACCACCGAAGGGAGCCATCTTGGCTCCTAAATTCTTATGAGCTTCTGTAAGAGGAGTGAATTTTAAATTCATCTATCCATAAATTAGAGTTTGGTTAAAAGCTATACTGCTAACCTGCATTACTTCTTATTGCATATTTTATACAATAAGCGGGCTAAGCCTGTTTGAATATTTTATCAAAGGAGGGGAAAAAGGCAATGGAAAATAGAAAAAAACGTTAATTTGATATTTTCCCTTGGTTTATAGAAACCTTGCCGCCCCGCTGCAGAGAAATATTTTTCAATGCGGCTTTAATGAACATGGCATCTCAAGATCGTGTGCTTCCAGCAAAGACTTATTTCCAAGAATATCTAAAGTATCACTTACTGCTATTATCCTGCCTTTATCAATCACTGCAGTTTTTGAACAGATTTGTAATACTAAATCCAAATCATGAGTTGCAATTATTTTAGTAAGGTTTAGAGTTTGCAAAAAATCTATCAAGACACGCCTGTGTTTGGGGTCCAAATTGCTGCTCGGTTCATCTAAAGCGAGAATCTGCGGTTTCATAGATAACACAGTCGCGATGGAAACTCTTTTCTTTTCCCCAAAGCTTAAATGATGCGATGAACGTTTAATAGCGCTAATCATATCCACCTCTTTTAAAGCCTCATTTACCGACTTCTCCACATCCTCTTTTGGCAAAGACATATTAACAGGCCCAAAAGCAACGTCATCAAAAACAGTAGGCATAAAAAGTTGATTGTCCGGGTCCTGAAAAACCAATCCTACTTTACTCCTGACCCAAACTAAATTTTTATCATTTATCTCTAAATCAAATATTTTGATACAACTATTGCCTCTTAAAATTCCATTCAAATGCAGTAATAAAGTGGATTTGCCTGCACCGTTAGGCCCGATAATTCCAAGTGACTCCCCCTCGAAAACATCCAAGTTTATATCAGACAGCGCTTCTGTCTTATCGGGATAGGAATAACTCAAATTTTTAATCTCAACCGCTTTCTTATCCATTTTTGC
>CAZLTA010000025.1:0-6816 GCA_964562345.1 uncultured Planctomycetia bacterium | reverse complement strand
AATGAAGCCGCAACTTATGACAGCCAGAATCTGACATAAGTTGTCTGGCTGAATTGTATCCGCTTTTGCAATGAAGCCGCAACTTATGACAGCCAGAATCTGACATAAGTTGTCTGGCTGAATTATCTCTGCTGTTTCGTTTTGTTTCGCTTTGCGGAAACAAACCGGCGGAGATAGTCCACTTAATAAAGCTATGCATGCTTATGCTTTATAACTTATGTTCTCACTAAAATTCTGATGCTGGCTAATACGCCTATCATAATCAATAAAAAACAAAAATCTTTTGCCTTCAGCTGAAAACAATTCATTGTTTTTATCCCGCCGTCAAATCCTCTTGAACACATAGCAAGATATACATGCTCTCCTCTTTCATAAGCTCTGATAAATAATACCCCCAGCATATTGGCAAAGACTTTGCTATGAAACCACCCTGAGCCGCCTATAGAACGCGCTTTTTTTGCCTGTCTCATTTTCATTAATTCATCCTGAACTATAAAAATATAGCGGTACATAAATGAAAGGATGAGAACAAAAACAGACGGGAACTTCAATTTCTCAAGCGCCTTTAAAAAATCCGATAACTTCGTGCTGGCTACAAGAAGTATCATAGATAAAATGCACAAGTATGCCTTAACCAGAACATTCCAAAAAATCATCAGACCGTTATAAGTAACAGTTAACTTTAAAACCCCGAAAGAATACCCCCCGGCAACTTCACCGCACTTTATAAAAGGGATAAAAACAGCAACCATTAGAACAAACGGGATAATAACCAATGACCTTTTAAAAATAAAACCAAGTGGAATTTTTGATAACAAAATCAAAACGGCAATAGTTACTCCGTATAAGATAAATGCAGTAAACGACGCCGGATTTGTAAAGATTACAAAGAGGACAAACGCAATAAGACAAATGATTTTAATCCTTGGATCGAGATGATGAATATAACTATCTATATCACTATGTTTATCAATATAAGCATGCTTCATTGAATTTGGCGCCGCCTAATTAAAGCCGCTAAACCACATCCTATTCCAAAAACCAATAAGGTTCCAGCTGCGCCAGCACATGAGGTGGCTAATTTTTCACTTTTAAAATGAGGCCAGGAATAGTCAGGGATAGGCGATGAAAAAACCGGTTTGATATCTCCTTTTTCCATAAATCCTTTATCTTCAGCGATTTTCTCTAAACCATCCGGCCAGGGTGAAGCAAACGGAGAAAGCACCATTGCGAGAAAAACAGATACCATTAAACCAAAAAGGATTTCTTTCTTATCCATAATTATTCCCCCTTTTTGTATATTAAATCTGGTCTTACCTTTAAAACAAAACCAATAACTAAACAGGTAATTATTGCCTCTCCTATTCCAATAAGAGCATGAACTCCTGCCATCGCAGGAAGAGCAACCCCTAATGGTGAAGTACCTGATATAGCTAACTCAACAGCACATGCACTTGAAGCAACAACCACGGAAAACCAGGCGGCTATACCTGAAGCAACAATAATTCCCTGATTATCTTTTGTAATATTTCTTATCAGACTGTAAATAAAATAACCTCCAACAGCTCCCACAAAAGCCATATTAAAGATATTTGCACCTAACGTTGTAACTCCCCCATCCTGGAAGATAAAACACTGCGCGGTTAAAACTACCGCAATTACAACTGCTCCGGCATATGGCCCAAGCAAAACCGCTGCTAAAACTCCGCCTAAGAAATGTCCTGAAGTTCCTCCCATTACAGGAAAATTAAGCATTTGAGCCGCAAAGACAAATGCAGCCATTATTCCCATTAAAGGGACTATTTTATCTTTCAATAACCGCGCTGTCTTTTTCAAACAATAACTCATCCCCCCTGCCGAAATCAGCCAGGCAGGCACCCATGTATTTGCCGTTAAAAATCCATCAGGTATATGCATAATTCCCTCCTTTGTTAAAAGTCAACTTGTGTTCTTAGCCCTCCAACAACAATTGTTCTATCTCCATTTACCGCATCACATCCATAGGAATCCCATATTACCTGGACGTCTGGACTTACAGTAAGGTGGTCATTAATTTTGAAATTGTAATAAACCTCTAAATGTTCTTCTGATTCAGCCTTTACATCCTGTGCGTTCTTGTAGTCATCCGAAGGAAACACCTGACCAAATGCTAAGCCAAACACATCATCATTCCTTCTCCATAAACCACCCGACAATTGCAAACCCGCGCTCCAAGACTGTTCCAGTGAAAAATCTTCGCCGTTTAGATATACTTCGGGATTCTGCCAAGCATAGCGCAAAAATAATCCTATATTATCTGTCAATTTCTGGTCACAACTTATACCAAAACCATAATTCCTCTCTTCGTTCTTAGCAATATCTAACCATTTTGTATGATCTCTGTTATTTATCCATCCTAAAAGACGATAATTACCTGTTCTTGAGACAATAGCAGGCTTAAAGTTAATCTGAGCAGCAATAAAAACATCATCGAATATATCCTCCCAGTCAGAATCTGCATCCATTACGACAAAATCTACATCCGCAAACCCGGCGGTTTTAAATTCAAACGCAGCCCCATAGAATTATCAGGAAATTCTATTGCGGGAGATTTTTTGAAAATATGCCCTAAAAACTGTGTGCATTCATCATTTGCATATTCATTGGTATCGATATATCCGGCAGGGTCAAATTTCCCAAATGTAAGTATCAAAGGAGCATTACTAAAATAATGTTCGACCCATATCTCTGTAACAGATATTTGATCATCAGAATCATTAGCATCTTGATTAACGTTTGAAAACACCGCAAGTTCATCTTCGACTCCTGCTCCGCTGCCTGTTTCAAGATGAATAAAAGCTTTATCGTAATCGCCCAATTTCTTCTCAAGTGTTATATCCGCGGAATATGAGCCGTCAGTAACGTCTTCACCATTAGCAGACAAATTGTCTCCGTTTGCATTATGCACCCCTTGAATAATAAAAGTCGCTCCTGCCTGGATAGAAATCCCGCTTAAAGCTTCCTGTATCTTATCCGAATTCTCTGTGTTCCCGGCCTCCTGCTTGGATATCTTTTCCTGAACAGCCAATTTTTCTTCCAGATGTGTTATTCGCTGTTTTAAAACCTCAATTTCTTTTCTTAAATCCTGATTGTTTTGAGAAAAAGCAAGCTCAGGATAAAAGACAATAATAGAAACAATACATCCCAACCCCGCAACTTTTAAACAAATCTTCTTCCTGCCATTCATAATCACTCCTTTCCTTTGTTACTTTTAAAAAAATCGTGCTACTGTCTGGTAAAAAAAATATTCGTTACTCAATACTCTTGCCTGTACTTGACATACTCAATGTTGCATATTTCACGCCTTTAACGGATTTTACCATATCCGCCAGCCTTTTAACCCTTTTGGGATTCCCCTTTACCGCAATTAATTCCAAACAATTGTCATAGTCTAAGTGAATATGCTGATTGGAAATTATCACGTTTTGAAAATCATGCTGGATATCGGTAAGTTTGTTTAAAAGGTCTTCCCTATGATGGTTATAAATAAGGGTTACCGCTCCTGCAATTTCCCGGCCTTCGTGCCATTCTTCTTTAACCAGTTCCTGCCGTATTAAACCCCGAAACGCCTCGGAACGATTGGGATAATTCTCTCTCCTGATAAGGCGGTCAAATTTATCCAGAAGACTTTTTTCCAGTGAAACTCCAAACCTGACAAGTCCCGGCATAAACACTCCTATGTTACTTTTTATAAAAAGATAACACGAGATAAATAAATGTCAAGGTAAAAAACATTTGACATTACCAACCCACGTGATACCTTGTATTAGAAGTGTATGTATGACCCATCTTAAAAAGGAGGTATAACCATGGATTTTACTACTCCGGAAGAACTTTTCGGTAAGAGCAAGAAAGAAATCGCGGAATTTAAAAAATCAATCCGACCGATACTGCCTATAGCTATAGGGCTGATTTTACTGCTTACTTTAAAGGGGATGATTTATTCAGTCAGCCCGGAAGAAGTAGGCGTCGTACAGCGTTTCGGCAAATATATCGCAACCACCTCGCCCGGACTGCACTTCAAACTTCCTACAATAATAGACAGGGTGAGAAAAATTAAGATAAAAAGAGTCTATAAAGAAGAGTTTGGATTCAGAACAATGCGTTCTGGAATAAAAAGCAGCTATTCCCAACGGAACTTTTATGATGAATCCTTGATGCTTACAGGAGACCTGAATATTTTAGACGTGCGCTGGGTCGTCCAATACAGGATAAATGACCCGGTAAAATTTCTTTTTGCAACCCGGGATCCAAGAGGAAATGTACAGGATATTTCCGAAGTAATAATAAGGCGCTTAACCGGTGATTACCGGGTAGATGAAACATTGACCACAAAAAGAGAAGTTATTAATCAGCTTGCACAAAAAGCAATGCAGAAACTGCTCGACCTCTATAACAGCGGCATCCAGATTGTAACCGTAAAACTTATGGACGTTAACCCTCCCCAGGAGGTAAAGGCCGCTTTTAACGAGGTGAATGAGGCCAAACAGGAAAAAGAAAGGCTGATTAACCAGGCCTGGGAAGCATATAATAAAGCTGTACCCCGCGCAAAAGGTGAAGCAGAAAAAACAATAAGCGAAGCCGAAGGTTACCTTTTAGATAAAGTAAACCGCGCCCAGGGTGATGCCCAGCGGTTTACTGCAATGCTTAAAGAATATGAAAAAGCTCCTCAAATTACAAAAAAACGGCTTTATCTTGAAACTATGACAGAAGTATTGCCGAAGGCAAAGGAAAAATACATAATTGATTCCGAACAATCATCTTTACTGCCGCTGTTAAATATAAGAAAAGAAGGGGGAAAATAAGAATGAAGATGCCAATGAAAATAATTATGTTTTTTGCAATTCTACTGATAGTTGCACTCTTTTCCGGAGTTATTTACACCGTCGATGAAACCAAGCAGGTAATAATTACCCAATTCGGAAAACCTGTAGCTGAAGTAACAAAATCAGGCATTCATTTTAAAAAACCCTTTATCCAGCAGGCTCATTACTTTGAAAAAAGGCTTCTGGAATGGGATGGTGATGCAAATCAGATTCCAACTAAAGATAAAAAATATATCTGGGTGGATACAACAGCCCGCTGGAAAATTATAGACCCTTTAAAGTTTTTGGAATCCGTAGGCAGCGAAATACTCGCCCATGCCCGGCTTGATGATGTTATCAATTCTGCCACCAGGGATGCCGTAACCAGCCACCGGCTGGTAGAAACAGTGCGTAATTCCAACAATATCATACAAAATACCGACGAAGAAGAGAACGTCATAATGAGCGAAGAAGCCGTTGAAAAAATAGAGCTCGGCCGCAAAGAGCTGGAACATATTATACTGGAGAACGCAAGAACTCTTGTTGCTCAATACGGTATTGAACTTGTCGATTTGCGGATTAAGCGTGTTAATTACGTAGAAGACGTCAGAAAGAAGGTTTATGACAGAATGATTGCGGAAAGGCAACGCGCCGCCGAACAGTACCGTTCTGAAGGACGGGGCCGGAGGGCTGAAGTCGAAGGGCTGATGGAAAAAGAGCTTAAGAAAATCACCTCGGAAGCTTACCGCAGTGCCCAGAAGATTAAAGGTAAAGCCGATGCCGCATCGACAAAAATTTATGCCCAGGCTTATCAACAGAACCCTGACTTTTACTCTTTCTTAAAAACTCTGGAAACTTACCAAAGTACAATTGATGAAAACAGCACAATAATTTTAACAACAGACAGCGAATATTACCGGCTCCTGAAAGAAATGGGTTCTGAAAAATAATCTCTGACACAGTAATACAAACAGCGGGATTTTTTCAGGGCGCAAAAACAATTATTTAGACGGTTCTATATGCACTGAGATAAAAGCATTCCTTCCGAAAGTTTTTTTAAGTTTTTTTTCCACTTCAGTTGCAGCATCATGCGCCTCTGTAATATTTAAAGACTTATCCACTTCAATATGAATATCTATCGCAACAGCATTGCCCAGCTTTCTCGTTTTCATATCATGCGGGTTCTTAACCCGGGGAACAGATTTAACAATGCTGATAATTTTATTTTCCGTTTCTTCATTCAATGAGGCATCAATAAGCTCGCCAACACTGCCTCTCAGAATATCTATCGCAGTTTTTATAATAAAAAAACTAACTATAACAGCGGCAACAGGGTCAAGAACACGCCACTTTTCACCCAGAACAATTGCGCCGCCAATACCTAATAAAGCTGCAGCGGATGTAAATACATCGGAGCGGTGATGCCAGGCATTAGCAAGAATAGCCTGGCTGTTTATTTTCTCGCCGACTCTTTTTGTAAAACCATACAGCCACTCTTTTGTAACAATAGATACAACAGCAGCGTAAAAAGCGATTAACCCCGGCTGATGAGAAATGTTACCCTGCGTTATTTTGAAAATCGAAACTCCGCCTTTCCATAAAATACTCATTCCGGCGAAAAACAATCCTATTCCGACACCGGATGTTATAAGCGCCTCAACCTTACCGTGGCCGTAATCATGGCTTTTATCAACCGGTTTGCTGACAACCTTAAACCCCAGAAGTATTATAATATCTGTTACAAAATCAGATAACGAATGAAACGCATCGGCTATCATGGCAGAACTCTCGCCTATTATACCCGCGGCAAGCTTTAAAACAGTAAGGACTAGATTAATAATAAAACCTATCCAGGTTACCTGATTTGCTTTTGCGATTCTGTCTTTCATAATTGATTATTGTTTAAACAATATTTTACCATACCACAGAACTTAAAATATTATAATTAACTTCTTGTTAAAACTTTCCATAT
>CAZLTA010000024.1:0-11106 GCA_964562345.1 uncultured Planctomycetia bacterium | reverse complement strand
AAGACAGTAATCAGGGAGATGGGATTTAAAATCTCAATAGAGAATTTGAAAGAAGAGTCTGTTAAGATGAAAATTTTAGATAATATTCCAGTATCAAATATTGATAAGATAATTGTGAAGGATGTAAAATTTAATATAGAACCTACAGAAAAGAATTATCAAAATAGGGAAGGTTTGTGTCTTTGGGATTTGGAAGTTGAACCGAAAAGCAAAAAGTGCTTAACGATGGAATTTACAATAACATATCCGAAAGGAACTTCTGTCTACGGGTTATAAAAAAGGAGAGGATAAGAATGAAATTGTATAAGTTCTTCGGATTTTTAATCCTTTTTGTGGGAGGCCTTTTTTTAGGAGCGGCTCTTATTATCAGAATGGATTTAGATAAACCGGTTATGGCTTTTCAGAAGGGAGAAGATACTGTCCCCTCAAGTGCTGATTCGAACAAAGCATCGTCTTTAGAAAATGCTTTTATCAGTGTTTCAAAGGAAGCCGGGCCTGCGGTAGTAAGCATATCTACTGAGATAACTTCATCTGCCGGCGGGCAGTACTTTTACTCTCCTTTTGAAGGAGGAGATTTTTTTGAACGATTTTTCAAGGATTTTTTGGGAGAAATTCCCAAAAAAGAGTTTAAGTCTATAGGTTTAGGTTCCGGAATTATTATTGACCCTGAGGGATACATACTTACCAATGAACATGTTATTCACAATGCTGATAAAATTACCGTTACGCTTTCTGACGGTAAGGAGTTTTCGGCAGCTCTTGTGGGGAAAGATTACAGGTCAGACATTGCGATTTTAAAAATCAAAACACAAGCAAAACTGCCTTTTGTTAAACTTGGCGATACGAAAAATGTAAAGATAGGGCAGTGGGCTATTGCAATCGGCAATTCATTCGGTTTTGCCGTAAACAGCCCTAAGCCGACTATCACAGTCGGTGTCATAAGCGCGCTTCACCGTTCACTGCCTGCTACGGAATACAGGGACAGAATTTATACTGATTTGATTCAGACTGATGCGGCTATCAATCCGGGCAACAGCGGCGGGCCGCTTTTAAACCTTAAAGGAGAGGTTGTCGGAATTAATGTTGCGATTTATACGACTTCAGGCGGATATCAGGGGATAGGATTTGCGATTCCAATTGACCAGGCGAAATACGTGCTGGATAAGTTGTTAAAAGGAGAAGAGGTTGAATATGGCTGGCTGGGTATCCAGATTCAGAATTTAAACCAGGAACTGGCTGATTATTGGGGTGTTCCTGATCATAAGGGAGCGTTGGTGATTAAGGCTATAAAAGGCGGCCCGGCAGATAATGCGGGTATTAAAGAAGGTGATGTGATAAGAAAACTGAACGGCTCTGAAATTGAAAATACCAAAGATTTGATGAATAAAGTAATGCATACAAAAGTGGGGAAAAGTGTTAAATGTGAAATTGTAAGGGACAAAAATGTAATAAATCTGGAAATCAAACTCGGCAAAAGGCCGCTGGATGAAGAAAATGTTGAGGCTGAAAATCAGGAGTATATCTGGCGTGGAATTACGGCGGTTAATTTATCCGAAGATTTGAGGAAAAAATATGGGATTGCAGAAGAAGGCGGTGTGATAGTTTCTAAAGTTGAGCCGAATTCAGCAGCCTGGGATGCAGGTATAAAAACGGGGGATGTGATTTTTGAAATAAATAGAAATTCTATAAATAACTTGGATGATTTTAAAAATATAACGAATTCTCTTGAAGATAAAGTTCTAATAAAAACTCAACGGGGGTATATCTTGATTGCTCCTTAAGGATGAAATGTGGATTTATTCGGGTATGTTCAGCTGCTTCTAAAATACAGGCCGCGTTCAGAGCATGAGATAAGAGAAAGGCTTAAAAGCCGCGGTTATGATGCTGAAGAAATTGAGAAAGCTATATTGAAATTAAGCAGGCTGGATTTGATAAACGATTTTAATTTCGCCAAATATTGGATTAATTACCGCTTAGCTATCAACCCTAAAAGTCAGTTTTATATCGGGATGGAGCTTAAAAGAAAAGGTGTGTCGGATGAGGTGATTAAAGAAGTATTTGAGACCTTCGAAAGCATTGATGATAAAGAATTGGCTTCTAAGCTGTTTGAGAAAAAGATTAAGAGTTTAGAAAAAATAAAAGATGAACAAATAAAGAAACGCAGAGCGTATTCATATCTTATAAGAAGAGGTTTTAAATACGGATTAATAAAAGAATTGATGCAGAATTTTTTCAGGGATAATTAATGATGAAAACAGACGAAATACGCAAATCTTTTTTGGATTTTTTTGCATCCAAAGCCCATAAAATTTTTCCCAGTGATTATTTAGTGCCTTCAGATGATAAGACAGTTTTATTCACTTCAGCTGGAATGAACCAGTTTAAGCCGTATTTTTTGGGAATCAAGAAAGATGTGTCCCGAGCTGCTTCGGCTCAAAAATGTTTAAGAACCGATGATTTAGTGAAAGTCGGCAAAACTTCTTCCCATCATACGTTTTTTGAAATGCTGGGAAATTTCTCTTTCGGTGACTACTTTAAAGAAGAAGCAATTTCCTGGAGCTGGGAGTTTATCAGGGATGCGGCCGGTTTGGCCGAAGATAAAATGTGGGTTTCTGTATATGAGGATGATGAAGAATCTTTTAAAATCTGGACTAAAAAGATAGGTTTTCCCGAAAATAAGATTGCAAAATTGGGCGCCGGGAAAAACTTCTGGCCTGCTAATGCCATAACTGCCGGTCCCAACGGACCCTGTGGGCCCTGTTCTGAAATATTTTATGATTTAGGAAAAGAAGTTGGCTGCGGTCGTACAGGGTGTGACCCGGGTTGTGATTGCGGAAGGTTCGTTGAAATCTGGAATCTTGTATTTACCCAGTTTAACCGTACCAAGAAAAATGGCAAAGGGGTTTTGGAGCCTTTGCCGAGTAAAAATATTGATACCGGGATGGGGCTTGAAAGAATAGCTTCGGTGCTGCAAGGTGTTAAGACAAATTTTGAGACAGATATATTTAAGCCGATTATCAATGAAATTACATCTTTAATAGATAAAAAAGTAGATTCAGCATTTCATATCAATGCTATCGCAGACCATATCAGGGCTGTTACTTTTGCGATTGCAGACGGTGTTTTTCCGTCGAATGAAGAAAGAGGTTATGTTATCAGAAAAATTATCAGAAAAGCATTCTGGCATGGTTATAAGCTGGGTTTGGATGGTACATTTTTATATAAAATTGTTCCTGTAGTTGCAGCTGTTATGAAGCCGGCTTATCCTGAGATTGAGAAAAGGCGGGAAAATATAGCCCGGATTGTTAAAGCGGAGGAAGAAAGATTTCAAAATACGCTTGATACAGGACTGGTAAAACTCAATGATTTAATTAAAATAGAGAGAAGTAAAAGTAAGAATATCCTTCCGGGTGAGAAAATATTTCAACTTTACGATACTTATGGTTTTCCCTATGAGCTTACTGCAGAAATTGCTCATGATGCAGGTTTTGAAATTGATTCGGAAGGATTTCAAAAAGCGCTGGATAATCAGAGGCGGCGTTCAAAAGGAAAAAGCAATTTGCCAGCTTCGGTATTTATTATGAAAGATAAGGAACTTTTAGGAAATTTGCCGGAGACGGAATTTTCAGGTTATGGTTTGTTAAAACTGGAGTCGAAGGTAGTAGGAATTTTTAATTTTGATTTGACTCAAAAATTACCAGCAGCCGAATCGGGGCAGGATGCGGTTATAGTAGTTGAGAAAAGCCCGTTCTATGCTGAATCAGGCGGCCAGATTGCAGATAGGGGCGAAATATCAAATTCTTCTTTTAAAGCAGCAGTCTACAATGCCCGGATAAAAGATTTAAGGATTTTACATTTTGTAAAAATAAATAAAGGAAGTGTTAAAATTAATGACAAAGTCAAATTAGAAGTTGATGTTGAAAGAAGATTGGCTATAGCAAGGAATCATACCGCAACACATTTGCTTCAGGCTGCTTTGAGGAAGATTCTAGGCGGGCATGTCGAACAGTCCGGTTCTTTTGTAGGGCCTGATAAATTAAGATTTGATTTTACGCATTTTAAAGCACTGACTAAAGATGAGCTTAACTGGATTGAGAAATTAGTCAATAGCTGCATAATGGATAATCATAAATTGAATATTGTTTTTCTCCCCTTTCAGCAGGCAAAAGAAGAAGGCGCCCTGGCTTTCTTTGCCGAAAAATACCGGGATGAAGTAAGAGTTGTAGAAATTCCATCCGTCAGCAAGGAGCTGTGCGGAGGAACGCATGTTGACTACACCGGACAGATTGGGCTCTTTAAAATAGTTTCCGAAACCTCTTCTTCCAGCGGCATAAGAAGAATAGAAGCAGTGACCGGCAGCGAAGCTCTGGAGTATATTGAAAAGGAACAGGAATTATTGACTGCTGTCTTAGAAATTCTGAAGACAGATAAATCAAAAGCAGTCGGAACTTTAGAGGGTTTGTTTAAAACGGCAAGAGCGGCAGGGAAACATAATAAAGAGGCTGACGAGAAGGAGATTGAGAGATGCGCTCAGGGATTGATAGATAAAGCAGTTAAAATTAAAAACGTAAGTTTTATAGCAGGTAGTCCGGGTGAAGGTAAAGATAAAGAATTTATGGCCCGGATTTTGGATAGAATTAAAATTAAATCAGGTACCAGTACTATCATTGTGTTATACTCTATTGTTGATGATAAACCAGTGTTTATTATCGGTTTGACAGATGATTTAGTTAAAAAAGGTTTGGATGCAAGGGATTTTGTAAAAGTTGTTTCCGGGTTTATTAAAGGCGGAGGCGGCGGCAGAGCAGATTTTGCACAGGCCGGAGGGAAAGATGCTTCCGGTATGAATAAGGTTATTAAGAAAATCAAAGAAGAGATTGAGGTTAAATTGAAATGAAGACAGTGGGGGTCGGGAGTAAAGAATTTGAGAAGATTTGCAGGCGTCATTTCAACAAAAAGCAGAGAATAGCAGGTATTGTCAGTAAAATACTTCAGGATGTGCGTATATCCGGTGACCGTGCTTTGATTCAATATACCAGGAAGTTTGATAAAGTAAACATTCCGGTCAAAAGCATTAAAGTTACAGAATCTGAAATCAGCATCGCTTTTCAGAATATAAATCCTTCTTTTGTTACCCAGATTAAACAGGTTATAGCAAATATTACCAAGTTCCATCACGGACAGATTTTGAAATCTTTCCGTATCAAGACAGAGGAAGGTGCTATCTTAGGCGAAGATGTTAAGTCTCTGGAGCGGGTAGGAGTTTATATACCGGCAGGAACTCATCCGTTGATTTCGACTGTTCTGATGACTGTTGTGCCTGCCAAAGTTGCTCAGGTAAAAGAGATATATCTTGCTTCTCCGCCTCAGGAAGATGGCTACATAAATCCTTATATATTGGTGGTGGCAAGTTTGTTGAAGGTTAAATCCATTTTTAAAGCCGGAGGCGCTCAGGCTATTGCCGCATTTGCTTATGGGACTAAAACAGTTCCTCAGGTTGATAAAATTGTGGGTCCGGGGAATAATTATGTAACGGAGGCAAAAAGACAGGTTTATGGTTATGTCGATATAGATACCCTTGCCGGACCGAGTGAAGTGGTAGTAATAGCAAATAAGTTCACCAAGCCTGAATATGTTATACAGGATTTAAAAGCTCAGGCAGAGCACAAGAATGGTGTTGCTATTTTGGTGACCCCCAGCAAATCTTTAGCAAATTTTGTTAAGGATAAAGTAGCAGGCGGGTATCTGATTAAAGTCAGGAACTTAGAGCAGGCAATAGATGTGGCGAATAAAATTGCACCGGAACATCTTGAGATTCTGGTTCAGAGGCCGCATCGCTGGGTTAAAAAAATAGCCAATGCCGGAGCAGTATTCCTGGGGCCTTACAGTCCGACTGCGGTTGGAGATTATATTGCAGGCCCCTCGCACGTATTGCCTACACACGGCACCGCCCGTTTCTTCTCGGGGTTAAATGTGAGAGACTTTTTAAGAACGCAGTCTGTAATTAATTACTCCAAAAAAGCATTGGAGAAGTATTACGGGACTTTGGAGGCTCTGGCAAAGGTGGAAGGGTTGGAAGAACATTTGAATTCTGTAAAAGTGAGGTTAACATGAATAAAAGAATTGCAAAAATACGCAGAAAAACGAAAGAGACCGATATAAAAGTAGAACTTAATTTAGACGGCAGGGGAAAATATAAATTAGATACTGGTATCGGTTTTCTTAATCATATGCTTGAGCTTTTTGCTTTTCACGGGAGGTTCGATTTAAAGGTAGAAGCCGGAGGCGATTTAGATGTGGGCATACATCACACCAACGAGGATATAGGTATTGCACTGGGTGAGGCTTTTAATAAAGCATTGAAAGATAAGAAAGGTATTAAAAGATTCGGTAATTTTTATGTCCCGATGGATGGGGCTTTAGTCAGAGTTGTGCTGGATATTTCCGGCAGGCCGTCTCTGTATATAAGTAAAGCAGTCAAAATAGCGTCCCGGGCTGATTATAAATTTTCCGATTGCAGACATTTTATGGAAGGTTTTATGCGTAATGCGGGTGTAAATTTGCATATAGATGTTTTGAAGGGAGAAGACTTACATCACATAATCGAGGCTGTTTTTAAAGCCGTGGCTAAATCTTTAAGGATGGCTGTAAATATAGATTTCAAAAGCAAGAGTATTCCGTCCACAAAAGGAAAATTATAAGTGTTAGTTATTCCTGCCATAGATATAAAAGATTCTCACGTTGTCAGGCTTTTGAAAGGGGATTTCGATAAGGAAAAAATTTATTCGTCGAATCCGGTTGAACTTGCTAAGGAGCTTGATTCATCAGGCGTAAAGAGAATTCATATTGTTGATTTAGACGCTGCTAAAACAGGTACTCCGAAGAATAAAAGTCTCATTACGGACATTGTATCTTCTGTTAAAGCTGATATTGAACTTGGCGGAGGTATCAGGGAAGAGCAAACCATTATTGAATATTTAAAAGCAGGGGTTAAATATGTTGTCATCGGTACGGAGGCATATATTTCCCCTGACTGGTTTAAGGAGATGCTGTTTAAATATAATCAGAATATAATACTGGCGGTAGATGTTTATGACGGAAATATAAAAATACGCGGCTGGCAGGAAGATTTAGGTAAAGATATTTTTGGGTTTTTGAACGGTTTTTGCAATCAAGGGTTGAAGACTGTTATTTATACTGATATTTCCCGTGACGGAACGCTGGAAGGAGTTGATATTAATTCATGGAAAGGGTTTTTGGAAAAAATTGATAAATTTGATTTAAAAGTTATATTTTCCGGAGGTATCGGTTCTGAGGAAGATTTTATCAAAGTAAAGGATTTAAACAGCAGCAATATTATTGGGATGATAGTAGGCAAGGCTTTGTATGAAGGCAGAATTAATATAGCGGAATTAAAGGGGAAGTATGAATTGCCGGGTGATGAATGAGGCTGAATTGTGAGCATAATTCGTCTATGTTTAGCAGGTTCATTACCCAGATGGCCTTTGGCCTATCCCGAAAATTCGGGGACTGCTCATTTCCCTAAAAGGGGAATGAAATGTATCCCCCCTGCATTCTTTCAGAATGAAAGAAGGGGGGATAATTCGCTCTACGATTTACGAAACGTAGTGCCGTAAATCGTAGAGCTCATTAAGGAGGTGTAATTGTGAGTAAAAAAAATGTTTTTGAGAATCTTAAACTAAACGAGCAGGGTTTAATACCTGTGATTGTTCAAGAGTATGAATCAGGGGATGTTTTAATGATGGCGTATATGAATAAGGAGTCGCTGGGCCTGACTTTGAAAAATAAAAAGGATTGTTTTTACTCTCGTTCCCGTCAAAAGTTATGGCTCAAGGGTGAGACATCGGGGCATTTCCAGGAGGTTAGGGAACTGTATTTGGATTGTGATAATGATACAATACTTGTAAAAGTCGACCAGGTTGGAGGTATAGCCTGTCATACAGGAAGGAGAAGTTGTTTTTATAAAAGGGTTGATCTTGAAATGGCTGAATTTGAGGATGAAGATAACTCCTGATTATACGCATTTTCTTAAATTTACTAAAAAAGGCAATTTGATACCTGTTTATACGGAAGTTCTTTCGGATATTGATACTCCTTTTTCACTGCTTCAGAGATTTAAAAAGGAAAAGCACGCTTTCCTTTTGGAGTCGATAACCGGGGGAGAGCATATTGCACGCTATTCGTTTATCGGCGTATCTCCCCGCAGAATCATCAAAAGTAAAAATAGAAAAATTTTTGTTTCTAAAGACGGGGGGCATAGTAAAAAGCAGGTTGAGAAAGATTTTTTAGAAGTAATAAAAAAGGAGTTACTTAAATATAAATATGTAGAATATGAAGAATTACCCCGTTTCTGCGGGGGATTTGTCGGTTATATTTCCTATGATTCCGTTCGGTTTTTCGAAAAACTCCCCAGCAGTAATCCTTCCGATTTAAATATGAGCGATGCATTATTTATGGAGGTTAGAGACATATATATCTTTGACCATATTCGGCAGAGAATGATACTTCTAACTCATGTTTCTGTTGATGAAGAAGGTGTTCATTCTGGATACAGAGAGGCAGTAAAGCGGCTGGAAAGAATGATTGAAGTTTTAAAAAAACCGCTCAAGACTACAGGTCCGCAGATTTTGGGAAAAACAGTGCCGGAAGGCAGCTTCAAATCCAATTTTAAAAAGCAGGATTTTTTAAATATGGTTAAAAAAACAAAGAGATATATTTCATCCGGTGATATTATCCAGGCTGTCTTATCACAAAGGTTTCAGAGAATAAGCAATGTTGACGATATGGAGATTTACCGCTGGCTGCGTTTTATTAACCCTTCACCTTATATGTTTTACCTGCGTTGTAATGACCATTCTCTGATTGGTTCATCGCCTGAGGTTTTTGTGCGCTGTGAAAATGGAGTTGCAGAACTCAGGCCTATTGCAGGTACGCGTAAAAGAGGCCGGGATGAAAAAGAGGATTTGTTGCTGGAAAAAGAACTGCTTAGCGATGCTAAAGAATGCGCCGAGCATCTTATGCTTGTAGATTTGGGCAGAAACGATCTGGGAAGAGTTTGTGAATACGGAACTGTTAAAACACCTGAATTTATGGTGATTGAGAAATACTCCCATGTTATGCATATAGTTTCTGATGTGGTTGGTAAAATGAAAAAGGATAAAGATGTGTTTGATTTAATCCGGGCTTGTTTTCCTGCCGGGACAGTATCAGGCGCGCCTAAAATCAGGGCCATGGAGATTATTGATGAACTGGAACCTGTTATGCGCGGTCCTTATGCCGGGTGTGTGGGGTATTTTTCCTATTCCGGAAATTTAGATACCTGTATAACAATCAGAACGATTGTTAAAAAAGGCAGGAATATTTATATTCAGGCAGGTGCGGGAATAGTTGCGGATTCAAATCCTGTTTTGGAATATAAAGAATGTATTAATAAAGCAAAAGCATTGAATAAAGCTGTTGATTTAGCAGAGGCAGCCGGGAACTGAAGTTATGATATTAATGATTGATAATTATGATTCTTTTACTTATAACCTGGTTCAGTATCTGGGTGAGCTGGGCGCTGAATTGGCAGTTTTCAGAAACGATAAAATAACTATTCTCCAAATTAAACGGCTCAAACCTACTCATATTGTTATCTCACCCGGGCCCGGAAGGCCGAAAGATGCCGGAATATCAAAAGAAGTTATTGCCGAATTTGCACCGAAAATCCCGATACTCGGAGTATGCCTTGGTCATCAGGCTATAGCTGAGGTATTCGGGGCAAAGATTGTGAGAGCAAAGCGGCTTATGCACGGCAAAACCTCGCTTATTTATCACAATAAAAAGGATATATTTAAAAATATCCCCAATCCCTTTGAGGCAACGAGATACCATTCTTTAATTGTGAAAAGAGATAGTTTGCCTGAATGTTTTGAAATAACAGCTCAAACTAAAGAAAAAGAGATTATGGCTATAAAGCATAAAAAATATCCTGTGTTTGGAGTGCAGTTCCATCCGGAGTCAATATTAACCAGCGTGGGGCGGGATATCCTGAATAATTTTCTGAAATATTGAGTTAGTTTCTGATGCATTTTCCCAAACGAAGTGCTTTTGACTGTATTTTTTAAGCAACTTATTTAGTTGCTTAAAATAGTTTTAAAGGATATAATACCGAACGTTAACTTTAACAGGAGGTTGTGATATGAATAAAGGAAGAGAAGCATTAAAGCATAAAATATTCCAGGTCTGGATGCGGACAAAGAAGGATTTGGAAAGTGCGCTGGATGAAACTGCTAAATTGCTTAAAAGTGGTGAAAAGCATTTGAAGGTGATATCTGATAAAAGCAGGGAGAAGCTGGAATTGATGAATTTAAAGATAAAAAGGGAAAATCTCTGTCATAAGCTTGGTAAAGCAGCAGCTTTGACTCAAAAATCCAAGTGGGCGGAAAGTAAAAAAATAGATAAACTATTTCAGGATATTAAAAAACTTGATAAAGAAATAAAGAAATTTCAGTAAAAATGATATATCATGTGTGATTATAGCTTTTGTGAAGGAGATTTATTATGTTAGGCGTTGAAGACCCCGGGACTTGGATCCCTTATTTGATATGTATAGCAACTGCTCTGTTTTTCATGATTTACGGAATAGTGACCTGGAATGAGGGGAAAAAACATATCGATTTCTTCAATGAGGAAGATAAAGTCGAAGATTGAATAAGCATATCAAACCGGATATTAAATATTTGCTTGATTCATATTGTTTTTGCTAATATAATCTAATGCAATTTATGAATTGTAAATCCTGAAAGGAGGAATGTTAGTTGGCTGCAATAGGAATTATTAAAGAATTACTGGAAGCTGGAGTCCATTTCGGGCATCCTAAGAACCGCTGGAATCCCAAAATGGAGCCTTATATTTATGGCGTTAGAAACGGGATTTACATAATCGATCTGGAAAAAACAGCCCAGATGATTCTTAGAGCCTGTGAATTTGTGCGAGATATTGCATCAGGCGGGGGGTATGTTCTCTTTGTGGGCACAAAAAAGCAGGTCCAGGATATGATTGAGGATGAAGCTAAAAGATGCGGTATGTTTTTTGTTAATAATC
>CAZLTA010000023.1:0-11395 GCA_964562345.1 uncultured Planctomycetia bacterium | reverse complement strand
CTTACCCGAGCCCGTCACGCCATGTAACAGAAATGCATTAAAACCATCCAGAAGTTTCGAATTAATAATTCCTAAAACCTCTTTTTGCGCAGAGGTTAAATGAACCGGCTTAAGAAAATCTTCATCAGCTTTAATAAAATATTCTTTTCTGGGAGTAACAGAAATTTTACCCTTTCTTAAGGCGGAAGGTAAACTTGCTTCGATACATTCCCCCCAGCTTGCATAATAATGTCCTGACATCCAGCGGGCCAGCTCCAGCATGTTCTTATCCAGAAGCGGTTCTTTATCGATAACTTCTTTTACATTCTTCAAACCTTCCATTTCAATCTCATCAAAACCTACCACGTAGCCGATTTTCTCCATGTTTCGAAACGGAACCCTGACTCTTACCCCCGGCTCTATTTTGCCAAAACTCTGGGGAAGGTAGTATTTGAAAATTTTATCTACAGGCAAGCCCAATGCAACATCTATAACCATTTTACTTTTCAGGGACAGCTAATCCCAGCTCTTTTAAAACTTTCTTCATATCATCCCATGTAAGCTTTTTGGCCTTGGGATTCATTAAAAGATATGCCGGGTGAAATGTCGGTAAAACCCGCCGCCCGCGGAATTCGAGAAAATTACCACGCTGTTTAGTTATTGAAAAATCCTTGCCGAAAAAAGTAATGCCTGCGATTCTTCCCAGAACAACTATTATCTCAGGGTCAATTATATCCATCTGCATCAGCAAATACGGAATGCAGTTTTCCACTTCATGAGGCAAAGGATCCCTGTTTTTAGGCGGCCGGCATTTTAATATGTTAGCAATATATACATCTTCCCTCTTTAACCCCATAGCAGCAATTATGCGCGTTAGAAGCTGGCCGGATTTACCCACAAAAGGCCTGCCTCCTAAATCCTCATCCGCACCCGGAGCTTCACCCACAAACATTAACCTGGCATTAAGGCTACCTTCACCGAAGACAACATTGTTTCTGGTAATATTTAAAGAACATCTCTTGCAGCTTTTTATCTTCTTTGCAAGTATAGACAGGTATTCTTCTTTATCTTGTGGAAGCAGAATTTTATCCTTTTTCATTTTAAAACCACATTTTTCACCGCATCATATAAGTCAACTGCTATGTAATCCGGTTTTGATTTAAAATCAAATATTTCCTTAATTCTGCTCTTGCCGCCTAAGATTAATACTGATTTCATACTGAAATTTAACGCCGCCTCAATATCTTTCTGCTGGTCCGTAATAAAAAACAGCTCTTTTTTATCTGAGTTATAATCTTTGTAAACATCCTCGAATAATTTAGTCCGCGGTTTCCTGCAATCACAATTCTCATCCGAAGTGTGGGTACAGTATTTAACTCCTTTTATAACAACGCCTTTTCTATTTAACTCCTCAAGCATATAATCAGTTATTTCATCCAAAACCTCTTTAGAAAAAATACCCTTACCCACGCCTGCCTGATTAGAGATTATATATATATCATAATTATTATCAACCAGAAGCTTCAGGGCAGAGAAAACGCGGGGTAGAAATTTAAATAATTTTTTTTCTATAATATAATCAAAACCAAAATTAGAAGGTTCCTCATTAATCACCCCGTCACGGTCAATGAAAATAAGTTTGTTCATTTAGAAAAGTTCTCTGTAGTCTCTATAGATATTTATCAATCCGTCTAAATGAACCTGATTATCTTTCACGGATTTTTCTAATTAAAATGTCCTGTCTTTAAGACTTTTAACCATTTCAATAAGCGGTTCTGCCTCCGGCGTCTTAAAGACTTTAATGCTTTCAACACCCTTTTTGATATAACCATTTAATCTCTGCAGGGCATCCTTCTTGCCGCAAACAGCAATAAAATTCGGCCTTTTATCTTTAGTCAGAGGCATCTTGCCGGTACTTGATGCAGAACCTTCTACTGCCAGAAAATCATCGCTTACCTGAAAAGCCATTCCAAAATAATACGCATAATCCACAACTGCTTTAAACTCACTTGAAGAAACACCTGATACAGCTGCGGCAATTTTTGCAGAGGCTTCAAATAAAGCCGCTGTTTTCTTCTTATGGATATCTTCTACTTCTTTGAGTTTTATTTCTCTATTACTCAATGTTAAATCTAAAAATTGCCCCAGCATGATACCGTCTTTACCGATAGCAGATAAAATCTCTGTCGTTAATTTAACCAGCTCATCAGTATCCTTAACGGATTTTATCAGATTTTTTAATATCAAACTTATCCCCTCTATCAGTAAAACATTCGCCAAAAGAATAGCTGTTGCCTCTCCGTCTATACGGTGCAGTGCAGGTTTGCCCCGCCTGAGCAGCGCATCATCCATAGAAGGCATATCATCAAGAATTAAAGTGCTGGTATGAATCATTTCAATTCCTGCCGCAGAATCCAAAATTTCATCCAGCGGAAATTTTACCAAATCAGCAATTGCAAGCATCATAACCGCTCTTATTCTCTTACCGCCGTCAACCATAGAATACCACATCGCATCATGCAGTTTCTGAGGCTCTGCCTTAAAAGGAATTACGATTTTGATATATTCATCTATAAGCGCCTTCCTTTTTTTCAAATACGGCTTCATGTTCATAATATCACCTCACAATTTTCTCAAATACCGGCTTAAAGCTTCTTCCCAGCTGTTAATATCTATACCTGTAAACTCCTGAAATTTCCGTACAGAAAGCGCGCAATATTTCGGACGAGGCGCTAATTTATCCCGGCTTAAAGCTTTTATTTTATCTGCAGATACTCCCAGATAGCCGGCTATTTTCGCCGCAAGCTGATATCTGCTGGCCTCGCCTGAGTTTACCAGATTGTAAATTCCAAAATGAACATGATTTCCTTTAGGCAGTTCGATAATTTTATCCATGAATACACTAACCGCCTTTGCAAAATCAGACGTACTTGTGGGAGATAAAATCTGCTCCCGGAATAAGAAAACTTCTTTATTATCTTTAAATTTATCGAATAAATTTTTAACAAAATTATCTCCTTCTCCATAAAGCAGCCCGGTGCGCAGAATAAAATATTTTTCTATAAAATAAGAAACATCATGCTCGGCACTCAATTTTGACATTCCGTAAACATTTAAAGGATGCGGCGTATCATCTTCTGTATAAGGAGATTTTTTTTCGCCGTTAAAAACATAATCCGTGCTTATCTGGATAAAAATAATATTGCGTTTTAATTCTGATATACTCCAGACGATATTTCTTGTTCCGGCAGCATTAACCTCATGGGCATACCGGGGATGACTTTCACAAAAATCCACATCAGTAACAGCTGCCGTATGAATTACAAGCTCAGGCTGATGCTCCGTTATAATTTCAGAAACTTTAATCTCATCTCTTAAATCGCATTTAATAGTTTCTTCATTCCCGGATAAAGACAGTTCTATAATTTCATGTTTACCCATCAACTCGTTCCGGATAGCCCTGCCTAACATACCGCTGGCACCGGTTAAAATTACCTTCATTTAATGATATTCTCCCAGTTATACGGAATCTTGCTGCTATAAAGGTCCAGTTCGTATTTGTCCGGATTTTCATGATTATAAGGTAAATCCGGAATATTTAAAATCACAGCCTCTTCTTCTCCCAGACACTGCACCGCATGGCATACCTCTTTAGGTATTTGAACCAGAGCAGGATTCTCATCCCCTATTAAGAATTCTGCTAATTCCTGATAACTGCTTTTATCCTCTCTGGAATCATAAAGAACCAATTTAATGGATCCTTTAATACAGCAGATATTGTCGGTTTGTTCTTTGTGAAAATGCCAGCCTTTAATAACAGCTGGTTTTATGGTTGTAATGTAGGCCTGTCCAAAACCGTTAAACAGAAAATCATCGCTTCTTAAAACTTCCAGCAGTTTTCCTCTTTCATCCATATAAAAGTGCAGCTGTTTTACTTTAACTCCCTGAATCATTGCCTCGTTTTTGAATGAATTTTTCCCTTAGCAGGTTTACCGAAAGGAACATATATAAATCCCATCTTTTCCATATCCTCCTCATGGTAAAGATTCCTGCCGTCTACAATGAAAGCCAGATGCATGACTTTCTTCAATTTCACGAAATCCGCATCTTTAAACTCATCCCATTCAGTTGCAAGAAAAACACAGTCGGCGCCTTCTGCCGCCGCATATTTGTCGGAGGCATAATCTATTTCATCTTTAAAAACAGATTTAAGCTTTGAGTTTGTCTCCGGGTCATAGACAGAAACGTTTGCTCCTTCCTGAATAAGCATTTTTATTATCTCAATTGCAGGGGCTCCTCTGATATCGTCTGTATTGGGTTTGAAAGAAACACCCCAGACAGCAATTTTTTTGCCTTTTAAAATCCAGAGCGTATTTTTAATCTTCGCAATGGCATACCGCCTCTGTTCCGTATTAATTTTCCTGACTTCCTTTAAAAGAGTAAAATCATACCCCAGAACTTCTGAAATATGTATAAAAGCATCCACATCCTTGGGAAAACAACTGCCGCCGTAACCAATACCTGCTTTTAAAAAACCTTTCCCTATCCTCTTATCCCAGCCCATACCCTCGGAAACTTTCTCAATATCGGCACCGACTTTCTCACAGATACGGGATACCGCATTGATAAAAGATATTTTCGCAGCTAAAAATGAATTGGAAGCATGCTTAATCAGCTCTGCACTTTTAATATCGGTAACAACAATTTCCGCATTCAAAGGCTTGTATAAACGGAATAATAAGTCTTTTGCTTTATCGTTATCTACTCCGATAACAATTCTGTCGGGATTAAGAAAATCATTAACTGCAGAACCTTCCTTTAAAAACTCGGGATTGGAAGCTACCCCAAAATCAATGCCTTTATTGATGTAAAGATTCACTGTCCGTCTGACATTTTCTCCGGTTTCAACCGGAACAGTAGACTTTTCAACTATCAATTTATAAGATTTCATCGTCAGTGCAATCTGGCGGGCAACATTTTCCACATAACTTAAATCCGCTTCGCCGTTTTCTCTTGGAGGAGTGCCTACTGCAATGAATATAATTACACCATGTGATACTGCATCTGAAAGAGAATTGCTGAAAAGAAGCGTGCCTCTGTCTTTATTCCTCTTTATAATATCCCCAAGTCCCGGCTCGTAAATTGGAATCTCACCCTCGTTTAATGCCTTTATTTTTGCCTCATCAACATCCATACAGAGAACTCTGTGCCCCACATCAGCAAGACAAGCTCCGGTAACAAGCCCCACATAACCGCACCCAATCACAGAAACATTAAGCATCTCTTCCAATAAATTGCCTCCTTATTAGAGTATATATTATACCAGAAAATCAGAGAATCACAACATCATGGGGCTTTTCCCAGAATCTTTGGAAGAAAAACCACTGCAGGGGATATTCCCTTATTAAATCCTCCATAGCACCGACAATTCGGTTAACCATTGAGTACATCTCATTTAGATTAAATGACTTATAGATGAATGGCCCCTTAACAATCGTCTTATATTGATAACCTGTTCTAACTGTTACTATCAAAAAAATAGGAGATTTCATGCGTAAGGATATTAAAAACGGTGCTTTAGGTAAATAATATTTTTCCCCGAATAAGGTTGAAGAGATGAAATTACCTGTAAAATCCCTGTCACATAAGAGGCCGAGAACCCTTCCCTGTTTTAACTTCATCCGACAGATATTTAAAGAATCTTTAAACGGCAATCCCTCAATTCCCAAACGCTTTCTTTGAAGTTTAAAAAATCTATCTACAAATCCCACAGCATGGTTTAAAGCCACAGCACTTACAGGGTATCCCAGATATGCAAGATGGCCGCCTGTAAATTCCCAATTTCCCAGATGCATACTCAGAGCTACTACTCCCCCGTTTGATGTTTCAAATGCCCTGTCAATAATATCCTGGTTTTCTATGGTAATATAGTTTTTAAAAAAACTGCCGTTATTATTCTTTACTCTCATAAAATCAACAAGATAAAAAGCAAAATTCTTATATACTTCCCGGACATGCCTTTCCTTAAAACCGTCTTTTAAAATATGCTTTAAATTATCTCTGACAACAAGCCTGCCTTTATTATCCAGCAAATAATAGATAAGAGACACCAAATGTCCGTATTCAATAGCTGCATATCTGGGCAGAATACGGGCCAAAAATACAGTTCCTATGTATAAACTGGTCCAGAAGATTTTAAACATAGCCGCCGACCAGAGCAAACATTTCAGATGCTATTTTGAGAGCAGAATCCGGATGCCCGAAATCCCGGGCACTCCGGCTCATGAAAGCTACTTTATCAGGTTTATCCAGTAAATCTTTAACCAGAATATTTAAATCGGCGATATTACCGCAGCTGATAGCCGCTCCGGTACTTAAGAGAAATTCAGTATTGCTTCTTTCCTGCCCCGGCAAAGGATTAAATATTATCATCGGCAGCTTCTTCGCTAAAGCTTCTGCTGTAGTTATACCCCCGGGTTTAGAAATCAGGATATTCGAGACAGCCATAAGCTCATGAATATTATCAGCATATTCAAAAACCTTTATTTTCTTTAATTTGTTCAAATGCTTTTCTCTTCTTTTTAAATACCTGAATAACTTTTTGTTGATTCCGCAAATAACCGTAAGCTGAAAATCAGCCTTCAATCTACTCAGAGAATAAACAATCTGTTTTATCTGCCCCAGTCCTCTGCCTCCTCCCATTATGAGAATATTAGGCAAATTCTTATCCAGGCCGATAGTTTCCAAAGCCTTATCCTTATCAACTGCAGAGTTAAACTCCGGTGATATGGGAATTCCATATACTCTAATCCTTTCCTTTAGAATTCCGTTTTGAATCATTTTTTCTTTGGCAGATTCGTCAGGAACGATGTAGAGGTCCACATTATTGTAATACCAGAAAGAATGCGCTACATAATCAGTGATAACACCTACAATCGGGATATCAATTTTATTATGTTTTTTAAGGTCGGCAGCCATACCGCAGGGAAAGGCCTGGGTACAGATAACAACATCCGGATTAAATTCTGAAAACAGATTTAATAATTTTCTGGAATTATATTTATGAATAAGTATCTTTAGCTTCTGCGTGCGCAGCACAACCTTAGGATTATTATAAAGATATTCCCAGACTTCAGGCCTGCGTTTGATAACCTGCATATAGGTTTTATGAGCAATTTTGTTAATTATCGGATTGGTATAGTTAAAAGCATCCACCATATTTATTTCCGCATCAGGGGCAAGTATTGAAATCGCTTTTTGGACTGCAATAGCAGCGCAGTGATGCCCTGAATGATGCGTAATGTATAGAATGAGAATGCGGTGAGGATTCACTTACAATTCCTTTAAAAATTGTTCTATTTTATCCAAAGCTTTCTTTAATTTGACAAACTCTGTTGTATAACAAATTCTAATATAATATTTATTGTGCAGCTCCGTCCCAAAAGCAGCCCCGGGAACGACAGCAACCTTTTTTTCTTTCAAAAGCCGGAAGGAAAACTCTTTACCGGTCAAACCCGTATTTTTAACCGAAGCAAATACGTAGAAAGCTCCATCAGGATAAGGAAAAGACAATCCCATATCCGTTAGCCTTTTTACCAGATACTCTCTTCTTTTCTTATACTCCTTCTTCATATCCAAACACACATTTTCTCCCTTAATAAGCGCTTCCTGAGCAGCCATCTGGCTCATAATAGGAGCACAGAGCATGGTATATTGATGGATTCTGTTCATGGCATCAATCACATTTTCAGGGCCGCAGGCATAACCGATACGCCAGCCGGTCATAGCAAACGCCTTGGAAAAACCGTTGATATAAACAGTACGCTCCTGCATCCCTGAAAGGGCAGGAAAAGGAGTATGCGGAAAATCATATGTTAAATCCCCGTAAATTTCATCACTGATTACTGTTAAATTATTCGACTTAACTATTTTAGCTATATTTTTTAACTCGTTCTTTGTATATGTAACTCCGGTCGGATTAGACGGATAATTGAGTACAAGAACTTTTGTCTTATCAGTGATAGCTTTTTTAAGGATATCAGGGGTAATTTTAAAACCGGATTTTCCAACCGGTAAATACCGGGGTTTACCGCCTGCAAGCTGAGTTACGGAATAATACGACACATACGCCGGCTCGGGAATCAGCACCTCATCGCCCGGATTTATCAATGCTCTGATTGCCAGGTCATAAGCTTCTGAAGTACCTACAGTAATCAATATTTCTTTTTTAGAATCATAATTCAAGTTGTATTTCTTTTTCAGGTAACTGGAAATTGTATTTCTCAAAGACAAAAGACCCTGGTTTGAAGTATAGGAAGTATAGCCCTGCTCCAGAGCATAAATACCGGCTTCGCAGATATTCCAGGGCGTCACAAAATCAGGTTCACCTATACCCAAAGAAATTATATCCTCCATTCCTAAAACAAGGTCGAAAAATTCGCGAATTCCGGATGGAGGAATCAATGCTGATTTTTTGGAAACTTCTATTTTCATAGAGAAATATTCATTCTGTGGTTTTTAATTTTACTGCCGAATATAACGCCGTCTTCTTTATATTTTTTAAGAAAGAAATGCGTAACAGTCCCTTTAACACCTTCTAATGGAGCAAGTTTCTCCGCAACAAACTGTGCAACCTGGTGAATATCTTTACCTTCCACAACAAGCTGAAGCTCATAAGTTCCTGAAACTAAGTAGCATGTTTTAACTTCCGGGAATCTGTAAATCCGCTCTGCAATATAATCAAATCCTAAATTCCTTTTCGGTGTAACCTGAACCTCGATAATAGCTCTCACAGGTTTGGCATCTTTAAGCTTATTTTCATCAATTATAGCTTTATAACCCAGAATAACACCTTTTTTCTCCAGATTCTCAATTGTCTTTTTAACAGAATCAACACTTTTTTTCAGAGTTTTAGCAATATCTGCCGCAGTTAATTTGGCATTTTTTCCCAGCAATTCTAATATTTCTTTCATTTTTTCACCTCGCCTTTTTTGATAACAGCAATTATACCGCCTGTTTCAACATAATCCCCTTCCTGAAAGTTTTTCTTTAACAACACCCCTGAAACAGGAGATGAGATATTAAAAGTTGCCTTCTCAGTTGCAGCTTCCACTAAATCAGCACCCTCTGAAACCTCATCTCCTTCTTTACAATGCCAGTATGTAACCGTAACAGATTCTATCCCTTCCATCTCCGGAACTTTTACTTCTACTTGCATATTAACTTCTCCCAAAAAGTTTATTTGTTATTATATCAGTACTACTGCAATAAATTCCATAGTTAAAATCAAAGAGTGGTGTTAACAGTCTGCTAATTATTTAATCAGATTCTTTACAACTCTCACAGCATCAACCCCGTCTTTAGCATATTCTGCACCTATAGAACGGGCATATTTTTCATTAACTACCGCTCCCCCAACCATAAATTTAGGCTTCAGGCCTTGTTTATTGCTCAGCTCGATAACCTCTTTCATATTAAACATTGTTGTAGTCATTAAAGCAGACAGGCCTACAATGTCAGGATGAAGGTGCTTAATTTTCCGGACAATCTCTGAAGCAGGAACATTCTTACCAAGGTCCAGGATTTGAAACCCGTGGTTCTCAAGCATAAGCGCAACTATATTCTTGCCTATATCATGAATGTCTCCCTTTACAGTAGCCATAAGAATTACCGCTTTCCCTTTTTTATTCTGTTCGTTTTTCTTAAAATAAGGCGCAAGCAAAGCAATGCCTTTTTTCATTGTCTCCGCGCTGGATATTAACTGCGGCAGAAAATACTTTCTCTGATCGAATAACTCGCCAACCTCAATAATGGCAGGTATCATAACTTTCTGCATGATATCCCCGGGTGCAATACCAGAATCAAGGGCATCCTGAACAAAACTCCGGATATCTTCTCTATCTCCGTTAAGTATGGCTTTATAAACCTTCTGACTGGGATTATAAGCAGTTAATTCCGCCGCCGGTCTGCTGGATTTCTCAGAATATTTTTTAATAAACCTTAACCCGCCTTTATCTTTACCAAGCAGGAAATCCCGGGCCAGTCTGCTTTTTAACGGCTTATGCGCAGGGTCGGCTATTGCCAAAGTCAGCCCCTTTTCTTTTGCCATTTTTAAAAAAGCAGAATTAATCACACCCCTGTCAGGCATTCCAAATGATATATTGGAAAGCCCGATTACAGTATTTGCTTTAAATATTTTACTGCACCATTCAATAGTTTTAAGGCTGGCTTCCGCAGCAGTCGGATAGCATGAAACAGCCAGAGCTAATCCGTCAACTATAATATCTTTTTTGCCGAAACCGTATCCTTTAGCTTCATTAAATATATTTTTGATTATCTCCCTTCGCATCTTGAAAGTTAACGGCATCTCTTTGCCCGCTATAGGCAGAAGTATAAACATTGCTCCGTATTTTTTAACCATGGGAATGAGCCTTTTCATTTTCTCTTTTTCCCCCGGAACAGAATTAACCAATGCCCTGCCGGGATAAAACCTTAAAGCATCCTCGATAGCCGCAGAATCAGATGAATCAATAACCAAAGGAAGGTCTGTAACCATTGATAGAGTCGAGATTACACTTCTCATAGTTTTTTTCTCATCAATACCTGCCGCTCCCACATTAACGTCCAACAAACTCGCTCCGCCATGTTCCTGTTCCCGGGCAAACCTGCGAACCAGATTCATCCTGCCGTTTAATAATTCCTGCTGCATTTTCTTTTTCCCTGTAGGATTTATCCTCTCCCCTATAACAATTACAGATTTCTTTTTATCTAATATAATATTGCCTCTTGCCGAACTTAAAGCACTAATCTTATTCTTTAACGGCTGATTAGGTTTGGCTCCCGCAGCAGCATCTTTTAGACGGGCAATATGTGCAGGAGTAGTACCGCAGCAGCCGCCCAGAATACCAGCACCGGCTGCAGCAAGTTTCCTGCTGAAAAAGGCAAAATCAGAAGGAGTCATATAAAATACCGTCTTCCCATCCTTCAGGTGAGGCAAACCTGCATTGGGTTTTGCAACCAGCGGAACCTCGGAATAAGGTTTCATAGAAGATATGATATTAAGCATGTCGCGGGGCCCTGTGGAACAATTACAACCCACGGCATCTGCCCCAAGGCTCTGCAAAGTTATCAAAGCAGTAACAGGGTCAGTCCCGCTTAAGGTGCGCCCTTTTTTATCATAAGTCATCGTAACTATAGTAAACTTATCCGACAATTCTTTTACTGCCAGAAGAGCCGCCCGTGCTTCCTGTATATCCATCATGGTTTCAATAACAAATAAATCCACTC
Source organism: uncultured Planctomycetia bacterium (assembly GCA_964562345.1). GTDB lineage: Bacteria > Omnitrophota > Gorgyraeia > Kaelpiales > Kaelpiaceae > Saelkia. The sequence goes on along the minus strand of CAZLTA010000023.1, from coordinate 130 downwards.
CGCCCTGAAGCAGTCCCTCAACCTGTTCTTTAAAAATATCCACTGCTTTCTCAAATTTAAGGTCCCCGAACGGCTCCACCAGCTTACCGGTCGGGCCGATATCCCCTGCAATCATTACCCTGCTGTTTAA
>CAZLTA010000022.1:0-11479 GCA_964562345.1 uncultured Planctomycetia bacterium | reverse complement strand
TCTCTGGTAATTACTGCAGTTTCCGGAGTCTGGAAACCGTTTTGATTCAGATAAGTTAACGACCACGCCTTATTGCCAATATTCAGCGGTGAAAACAATTCATCTTCCTGAATTAACACAAACTCCGGGGCCGAATTACCCGAAAGCTGCGCTTTTAATATCCGGGAATTACTCAATCCCTCATGAAGATAACCAAGAACTTTCCTGGAATATTCCAAGCAAGGAACTGCTATTTCCCTATCCCGCACATAATCATTGCTCAGACCGTCAATTTGTAAAATTTTCCCTAAGAACCTGCCATGCAAAGGTTCATAAATATTCTGTTTGCACCACATAACATGATCTACCAACATATCGTAAGGCATATCAGCAGTAATTGCCTCTATGACACCCTGCATTACAGAGTCATTAATATACTCCTGCTCTATAAGGCTGTCTGTCAAAGATTTCAAAAATCCCAATGTAAAGCTTAATCCTTCTCTGTCTAATAATTCCGAGCTTGCTAATGAATCCCACATTTTTGAATATATAGATTCCTGAGCCAGAATAAGTTTATAATACAATACATTTAATATAGTAAATTTAGAGTCTCTGAACTCCAGCCGCTCTAAATCTTTATGAACTACTGTTGATACAAAAGGAACCTTTGCAGGTTCGATTGCAGAAACACAAAATTCCTGCACAGACGACATAAGACGCCGGAGTTTATCTGCTGCGGCAATAAGGCTCTCTGAATCTTCCGCAGATTCCCATGATGCAATAAAATCATCAAAAAGCCGATGTATCTGGGGGGGATAATCATCCCATACTACACCCTGTATTTCTATGTTTTGCAAATCATTAAGTACATTAGCAGCCACCCCGCCTTGATATTTATTCAACACCTTAAAATACAATTTTATCTCTTCTAAAACTTTTCCTTCTGTACAAGCAGCCGCTATCTTCTCAATACTGAATTTTTGTAAGTCCCGGACATTATCAATTTGAAGCGCATGAAAAAGTCCCTGTAAAACTTCCTGATCAGTAGAAACCAAATTATTATCCATAATATTCTTAATAGTGCCTTCACCTTCTATATGAGGCAGATTTCTTATACATTCAATATCGCCACTCAACCAAAAATTTAAAACCCCCTCTACAATTGCTACATTTGCATTGGAAGGAGAAACATAATTTTTGTGCCCGTGAAGCATAATCCTTTGATAACTCATAAGAGGGGTTTTATAAGTATCATCTAAATTTCTTGAAACCGCTACTAAAGTATCAGACCTATCCGAAATATTTGAAGATGTATGTTCTCCTGAGTCAAAAAAAGGTTCTCTTGTAATATAGGGAGTAAACGGATGCGGAATAACTTTAATTAGATGTGTGACATCTTCCCATACTGCAGAGAGCGTAGGGCTGTAAAGAAGATTTTTAAGAGACTGCAATAGCTCAGGGCTGTCAAAACTAAACACAGGTGTTTCTTCTAAATTTTCATATTTTGCAATAAGATGCTGAATAAGCTTTTGCGCTTTCCCTACATCAGAAGCAACGATATGTAATAAGGTAACAAGGGTATTCTGGTCCGTAATATTAGAAACATCAGTAATTATAAAATCTATAATCTGGTTGTAAATTGAATCCGGCAGTTCAGTCATTCCTGATGCAATAGAATCCAATACAGTAATCCTATTTTCTATATAACTACTATTACTTTTTAAGACTTCTAACATTAAATCATACTTTTTTTGAGTAACTAAAGCCTGGATAATTCTTCCAGCATATGCAGGCCCTTTATCATATAAATTAAGTTCTCTTTCAGAGCTAAACTCTATTATATCAGGGCCAAAACAATCTAAATCCAAGCCTTTTTCTAAAGAAACCGCATAAATACCGCTCAATGCAACTTTAAATGAATTCACCAGTTCTGAAGAAGCATACTTTTCTTTACAGTCATTAAGCCATTGGATTGTCTCACTGCGTAAATTATCCAAAGCAGGTATTCCGGCTCCTGAGTTTAACAATTTTGTTAAACATGCAATGGTAGAAACACGGGGTTCAAGTTCTATATCTTCACATTCGGCAGCTCTGCGTAATGCAATTACCCCTTCTTCATTTAAATCAGGACGCTTCAAAAGAGATGCTGATGCATCTCTAAAACCAAAGCTATTTTTTACTATATCTTCAATTATTGATACAGCACGGTCTGTTAAATACGGTACTAATCTGAAAATAGTCCGAACAGCTTCCTGTGTACCAAGATTTGCCAAAGCGTAATATTTATTCCAGCTTTTCATAACCTCCTGCAATTCGCTTTGAGAAAGGCCTGTATAAACCCCTGTTATTCGAATTGCCAGTTCTTCAAACGATTGGGGAAGTTGGAAACTTTGTTCTCCGATAGACCCAAGATTGGGTGAAGGAGATATGCAATCTCCATTTAGAAAAATACCTTCCTCAGAAATAAGAATATTACCTTCACTTTCACTTTCAAAATCAACAGCCTGGCGGATTGCTTCAATAATAGAATGGATACCTTCCTCAGATACAGCAGTTATGATGCTTTTAGTTCTGCGTGTGTTATTATGGCAATAAGTAGATAGAATATTGACATCTATAGAAAATAAAATCACTGCCCCAAGTATAAAAAACTTTATTTTGCTCATTACATTTACCATATATTTTTTTACAACCCTATATTGCTAAATATCATAATAAAGACATACTATTCAAGTATTTTTTTAGCCCCCCTTACTCAAAAATAAAACTCTCTTATATATATATGACATATAATTATGATAAAGTCAAATAATTCTGGATAGTAGTGTCAATGCCGAAGGAATACCCCAATGCCAAGCATCGGGGCTTATCGAAATATTTCCTGTTTCTCCTGCAATGTAGGTTATCATCCCGCTTGTTGTAAAAAAAAGTGCAGTGTTAATCAACACTGCACTTTTATACTCTCCAAATTCTCAAAGATACTATTCAATCCAAGGCATCATCTTTCTGAGCTGAGCACCGACTTTTTCTATTTTGTGCTGTTCGGCTTTTTTCCTGGCAGCAAGGAACTTCTTTCTGCCCGTTTTATTTTCCTCAATCCATTCTTTTGCGAATGAGCCTGATTGAATCTCTTTTAAGATCTTCTTCATCTCCATACGGGTTTTTTTATCAATCACACGTTTACCCCTTGTATAATCCCCGTACTCTGCAGTATCCGATATAACATATCTCATTTTCTGAATACCGTATTTATATATCAAATCAACAATAAGCTTCAATTCATGGCAGCATTCAAAGTAAGCAATTTCAGGCTGATATCCGGCTCCAACAAGTGTTTCAAAACCTGCTTTAATAAGCTCTGTTACACCACCGCATAAGACAGCCTGCTCACCGAATAAATCAGTCTCGGTTTCTTCTTTAAACGTTGTCTCAATAACTCCCGCACGAGTACCGCCGATAGCTTTGGCAAATGCTAAAGCTATCTTTTTAGCCTGTTTGGTAGCATCCTGCTGTACGGCAATAAGACAGGGAATACCTTTTTTCTCTGCATACATATCGCGGACAAGAGTTCCCGGCCCCTTCGGAGCAATCATAAAAACATCAATAAACTTTGGAGGAACAATCTGGCGGAAATGGATATTAAAACCATGCGAGAAACTTAAGGCACTGCCTTTTTTTAAATAAGGTTTGATCTGCTGATAAACAACCGCCTGAACATGGTCTTGAGCAAGCATATGAATTATATCAGCACGTTTTGCCGCCTCAACTGCTGTTGTAGGTTTAAAACCGTCTTTTACTGCCAGTTTGTAGTTAGGTGATTTTTTAAGTTCTGCAACAACAACTTTAATACCGCTGTCGCGTAGATTCAACGCCTGAGCTCTGCCTTGAGCACCATAACCTATGATTGCTACTGTTTTTTTATTAATAGCCCCAAGATTAGCATCTTTGTCATAATACGCCTTTGCCATTTTATTACCTCCTTATTCTTTACTTATTGCTACAACTCCTGTCCTAATAACCTCTTTGATACCATACGGTTTCAAAAGTTTTAAAGCGGTCAAAACTTTATTTTTATCTCCGACCATCTCAATACATATCGATTTAGGCCCCACATACAAAATATTGCCTTCTAAAATTTCAACAATCTCAACTATATGAGACCTGTTTTGAGTTGTCAAGTTTAACTTCAAAAGCAGAACTTCTCTGTCTATAAAATCTTTCTTAGTAAAGTCCTGAACAGATATTACATCAATAAGTTTATTAAGCTGCTTTTTGACCTGTTCAAATGTTCTCTCGTCAGCATTGACAACTATTGTCATGCGGGATGTATCAGGCGATTCAGTCTCAGCAACAGCCAAAGAACTGATATTAAAACCCCTGGCACTGAAAAGCCCTGCAATACGGGCTAAAACACCGAATTTATTCTCAACCAGAACGGATAAGACATAATTATTCATTTTATGCCATTCCTCCTATCATTCTGTCAATTGCCTCGCCCGCAGGTACCATAGGAAAAACATTTTCAAACTCTTCAACCATAAAGTCAATCACAACAGGTTTGGTTTTGCTATTGAGAGCTTTTTTCAAAGCAGGAACAACTTCTGATTCTTTAGTAACTCTTATTCCCATCGCACCAAATGCTTTTGCCACCTTAACAAAATCAGGGTTTTTAAGACGGGTGAATGAATAACGCTCTTTATAAAACAATTCCTGCCACTGCCTCACCATACCCAGACAACTGTTATTTAATATCGCAATAATCACAGGTATTTTATACGTCACAGCAGTTGCAAGTTCCTGTATGTTCATCTGAATCGAGCCGTCTCCTGCAATATCTATAACTATTTTATCAGGATTTCCCACTTTAGCACCTATTGCCGCAGGAAAACCGTATCCCATAGTTCCAAGACCTCCTGAAGATATATATGTTCTTGGTTTTGTATATTTATACCAGTGAGCAGCCCACATCTGATTCTGGCCAACCTCAGTTGTTATAATAGCTTCCCCTTTAGTCACTTGATAAATCTTCTCAATAACATACTGGGGCTTTAACTTGCCTCCCCTTTGATATTTTAAAGGAAAATCTTTTTTCCACGCTTTAATCTGTTTCAGCCATTCTTCCACATTGGGTTTTTTAAGTATTTTATTTAATTCCTGCAAAATATTTTTAACATCTCCCACTATAGGTATATCCACATCGATATTTTTACTGATTGCCGAAGGGTCAATATCAATATGTATTATTTTAGCATGAGGCGCAAAAGCATCGACTTTACCCGTTACCCTGTCGTCAAACCGGGCGCCAATTGCAATAATTAAATCCGAATTCTGGATTGCCATATTTGCATATACTGTTCCGTGCATACCCAGCATCTCAAGAGCAAGTTCATGGTTTTGGGGAAAACTGCCCAATCCCATAAGCGTGGTTGTAACAGGTATTCTGCATTCCTCAGCCAGTTTTTTAAGCTCTTTATGAGCACCGGAAATTATTACCCCGCCGCCTGCATAAATAACAGGTTTTTTGGAACTCGCAATTAAATCCCGCGCTTTCTTAATCTGAAGAGGATGTCCTTTAGTTACCGGTTTATACCCCCGCAGATTGATTTTATCCTGATAGTGAAAATCCATTTCTTCAAGGGTAACATCCACAGGCAAGTCTATTACCACAGGACCGGGCCTGCCGGTTGAAGCACAGTAAAAAGCCTCCTTAATTGTTGAACCAATATCTTTCACATCTTTTATAAGATAGTTGTATTTTGTAATCGGACGCGTTATACCGGTTGTATCTGCTTCCTGGAAAGCATCATTGCCTATTAAATTCGTTTTAACCTGACCTGTAATACAAACTATAGGTATAGAATCCATATAAGCGGTGGCAATACCCGTCACAAGGTTAGTAGCACCGGGGCCTGAAGTTGCAATACAGACTCCGACTTTACCCGTGCTTCTGGCATAGCCGTCTGCAGCATGTGCTGCACCCTGTTCATGGCGGGTAAGAATAAATTCAATGGGGGCATCATATAAAATATCAAATAGCGGCAGGACCGAACCTCCGGGATAACCGAAAATATGTTTTACCCCTTCCTTTTTTAACGCCTCAATAACAATTTGCGCACCGTTCATCTTCATAACCCAATTAATATATCAAAACTATATAATTATGGCAAGGATTTAAGTATTGAGTATTAACCTGAATCAATATTCTCCTACTATCTCTTCCATTACATCCTCAAGCGTAACTATTCCTACAACCATACCGATAGAATTGCGGATGCCGACCATATGAGCATTATTTTTAAGCATTTTTATCAAAAGGTCATCCAGATACATATTGTCGTCCATATAAAGCAGCGGATGCATTAATTTAGTTATTTCCTCTTTATTATCAATATTGTAAATTAAAAAATCCATATAGTTGATTAATCCAATGAATTCTTCCTTTTCTTTATCGTATACAGGAAGACGGGAGAAATCGTAATTTTTGAATTCATTAATTGTTTCTTCAACAGGGGAATTTTTATCAATCGAAACAACCTTTTTCATCGGAATCATTATTTCCTGAACCTGTTTCTCGCCCAGGTCAAAGACTTTGTAAAGTATTGTTGTTTCGTGGTCTTGAAGCAATCCTTTCTCCCCGCTTTTTGTTATCGCAGCTTTTATCTGCTCTTTGTTCCTTATCGTTTTGATACGGATGGGAACACTGGTAAGAAAGTTTATTAACTTTGAAGGCAGGAAATAAAACAGATATGACAATGGATACATAACATAATAGATCATCTGAAATATTTTCACTGTATGGAAAATCAAAACAGGTTTTGTGCGGAATATGCTTTTAGGAATAACTTCAGCGAAGATAATACTTATAGGTGTTAAGATAACGACTGTCAACAGCTCGGCTTGCGGAGCCTTTAAAAATTTAATGACCGTCAAAAGAAACACCATAACAGCAGCGGTTAAAGCAAAGTTTGTAGCCACGAGAGTTACACTTACAAGCTTTTCTAAATTATTCATCCTCTTTAACAACCAGAGATATGAACGCTTTTTTGAATCATGCATACTTTCAACTATGGAAACAGGAACCGATATCAAGCCAGTTTCATAGCCCGAAGAAAATCCGGCTAAGGCCAGAAACAAAAATAGATACAATAGCAGCGTTAATATTCCCATATCAACTCGTTACCTTCTTTATGGTGACTTTTTTAATCTTATTTTTGCTTACTTCATCGATAAAAAATCTTAAATTCCCGTATTCAATCGACTGTCCGCTGGAGGGAATTTTCTGGAATAGATTAAAAAGAAAACCTGCCAGAGACGATATCCCTTCCATTTCCAAATCCGAACCCAAGACTTCATTCAACTCATTCAGAGAAACATTTCCCGATACATGGTATGTTAAAGAATCAACTATTGCTATTTTGCTTTTTTCTCTTCTGAACTCACTTTCTATTTCACCTACCAGTTCCTCCAGTATATCTTCCAGTGTTACAATCCCTGCGGTTCCGCCGTATTCATCAACAACAATGGATATTTCTTCATTACTCTTCCTGAATTGCAAAAGCAGTTCATCGATTCTCATTGATTCAGGCACTGCCAGCAAAGGATGCATTAATTCCTGCCAGCTGGAAAAACTCACCAACAGCAGGTCTCTGGCATACAGAACCCCGATGATATTATCTATTGTCTGCTTGTAAACAGGATACTTGGTATGCTTTTCCGACTTAATAATATTCCTGACTTCCTCTGAAGACAAAATTTTAGAGCAGGCTATAACATCCACCCGGGGAGTCATTACTTCTTTTACCCACCTTTTACCGAAATCCAGAACTTTCTCAGCCAGGACTCTTTCTTCCTTTTCCAGTATGCCTCTTTCTTCTCCTGCTTTAACTATTGCGTAAAGCTCGGATAAAGCAGGCTTTGTCTCCAGGGATTTAACATCCAAATCTGCAAAGGAAGCTATTTTCTTGGCAGTTTTGGTCAAAACTTTCTCGAAAGGAAAAATCACCATGGATGATGCCGAAAGAAAAAAAACCGAAAAACCAGAGATTTTATCCGCAAATCTTAAAGCAGCCAATTTCGGAAATATTTCTCCAAAAAATAATATAATTGATGAGACAATAAATATTGAAAAAAACACAGTTAAGTTAGGATAAAAATGGTATAAAAGTGCACCGGTAATACTTGTTGTGGCCGTATTGGCTATAGTATTTCCCGTAATAATGAGAGAAATCGTATCTGTAGGCTTTATTAAAAAAGCTTTTAATCGCTTCCACTCTTTAATATTTTTGTGCTTCAGCTTGTTTTTTTCGTATTCTGTCAGGGAAAAAATTGCACTTTCGGATGAAGAGTATAAAGCTGAAAAAATCAGGAATAACGGCAGTAATATAAAATGGAGGGGTACATTCATCTGTAGAGATTATAAGTATTAATGTAGTCCCGAACTTTATCCGGCGTAAGGTAGCGGATAGATAATCCCCTGACCACTCTTTGGCGCAAATAAGAAGCTGATATAGAAATTTTCGGCATGATAAGTTTTTTCATATTAACACGGGGGAGTTTTTTTATACCAGAATCGGCTCTGCCGGCAACTATGAAATTAGTCATTTTAATCAGTTGTGCATAATTCTTCCATGTTTCAAGTTCCCGGAAAGCATCTGCTCCTAAAATCAAATAAAATTCCGCCCGGGGATATTTTTCAATCAGTTCTTTTAAAGTATCGCAACTATAAGATACACCTTTTTTTTTAATCTCTATTTTTGAAACCTCAAATTCAGGGTTATCTAAAGCTGCCAGTTTAAGCATATTATAACGATGATGAGAGGAAGCATACAGAATCTTTTTGTGAGGCGGAATATTGCTGGGAATAAACAGAATTTTCTTAAGTCCGAATTGGTCAAGCGCATATTGGGCCAGAATGAAATGCCCTATATGTACAGGGTCAAAACAACCGCCGAGTATCCCGATTTTATTCCCGGATTTGTCCATTACCCAAGATAATGTATTTATATGAAGTCAGTTCTTCTAATGCCATAGGCCCCCTGGCATGGAATTTATCTGTCGAAATCCCCATCTCAGCACCCATACCGAACTGATACCCGTCAGTAAACCTGGTCGAAGCATTGACATAGACACAGGCAGAATCCACTTCCTGTAAAAACTTAGAAGCGTTTTTATCATTCTCTGTTACAATAGCATCGGAATGGCTGCTGCCGTATTTTCTGATATGTTCTACCGCCTCATCTAAAGAAGAAACCACTTTCACAGACAAGATTAAATCCAGATATTCCTCGTACCAATCTGATTCCTTCGCCGCTTTTACCCAGGGTGCGATTTTCTTTGTCTTTTTGCATCCTTTAATTTCTACGCCCAGTGCTTTTAATTTTCCAAGTATTAGAGGTAAAAATTCTTTTGCTTTTTTTTCATCCACCAGTAACGTCTCTACAGCATTGCAGACACCGGGCCTTTGAACTTTGGCATTACAAATTATTTTGACTGCCATATCAAACCTGGCATATCTATCAACGTAAATGTGGCAAACTCCTTTATAATGTTTGATTACAGGCATTCTTGCGTTCTTAACGGCATATTTTATTAAAGACTCCCCGCCTCTGGGAATAAGGAGGTCAATATATTTATCCGCTTTAAGCAAATAATCCAGCGCTGTTCTATCTTTTGTAGGAACTATCTGAATAGTATCTTCAGGTAAAACACCCTTAATAGATTTACTCAGAATTGAAGATATCACCCGGTTAGAATAAAAAGCCTCACTCCCTCCCCTTAAAACCACAGAATTACCCGATTTTAAGCATAACCCTGCAGAATCACTTGTAACGTTGGGCCGGGATTCATAAATTATGGCTATAACACCAAGCGGTACTCTTACTTTCCTGATTTTTAAACCGTTAGGCCTCTTCCACATCTTTATTACAGCACCAACAGGATCAGCGAGTAAAGATACATCTTTTAAACATACTGCCATCTCCTTTATTCTTTCGGGAGACAATTTCAACCTGTCGATAAAAGCTGCTTTTAATTTCTTTTTCTCAGCCGCTTTAATATCTTTTTTATTTTCTTTAACAATAAATGAGGAGTTTTTATCAAGCGCCCGCGCCATTTTTAACAGCGCTTTATTTTTATCTTTTGTCGATGCACCGGCAATCTGATACGAAGCTTTCTTTGCCCTGCGGGCTATCGCCTCAATTCTATTTTTCATATTCATTCCCCGCCTCCTACAAGCACCAGATTGCTGCGGTGTATTATTTCGTCACTTCTTTTTTCTCCCAAAACAGATGCGATTTCAGAAGTCTTTCTGCCTTTTATTTTTGCAATCTCATTAGATGCATAAGCTGTGATACCGCGGGCAATCTCTGAATTATTACTGTTAAGGACTGTTATTAAATCACCCGCATCAAAACTGCCTTTTATATTGATAACACCCCGAGGCAGGATACTTTTGTTTTTCTGAACCACTGCCTCCTCAGCACCGGAATCTATTACAATAGCTCCTTTAGGTTTTGATAAATATGCCAGCCAGTGCTTCTTAGCACTTAATTTACGAGCTGCTTTAATATATGTGCCCAGGTTGTTTTTAAGTGTTTTTGAAATAGCATTTTTTATACTGCCGTTTGATATGATACAGGGGATTCCTAAAGAAACTGCGATTTCGGCAGCTTCTAATTTGGTGATCATCCCGCCGATACAGAAATTCTTCTTAGTGCCAAAACAATATTTTTTTATTTTCTTTATATTATCAACTTCTGGAATCAAATCGCCTTTAGAATCATAAATTCCATCAACATCGGAAAGTACCAACAATAAATCTGCCCCCGCCAGAGCAGCTACCATCGCAGAAAGCCTGTCGTTATCCCCCAGCTTTATTTCTTCAATTGCCAGAGCATCATTTTCATTGACTACCGGAATGATTTTTAAACTCTGAAGCTGAGCTATAGTATCTCGGACATTGAGATATCTCTTCCTGTCTGAAAAATCATCCCAGTTTAAGAGAACCTGGCCTATTTCGAGATTGAATTTAGCAAAATATAGCTGATAAAACTTCATAAGCTCAATCTGCCCTAGCGATGCAATAGCCTGCAGTTTAGAAACAGTATGCGGTTTTGTTTTAATATCCAATTTAGACATTCCGGAAGCTATGGCTCCGGAACTGACCAGGATTATTTTCTTACCGTTTTTTATAAGCTGTGAAACATCCTGGGCAATTTCTTTAAACTTAATCAGGTTTAAAGCACCGTTCTTTCTTAAAACACTGGAACCTATTTTTATGACAATTTTTTTATACATTTCTATATTATTTTAATCTATTTCATAAGTTCTGCAATTAAAATCAATTATATGAGCCCCATGGCAAACCCTGAACCAATTCGACTACATCCTGCCCCTTCGACTCGCTTCACTCGCTCAGGGACAATTCGACTATGTACTTTTCCTTCATCTTCGCCTCGGCAAAGTTCAAGTCTCATTGCCAAATTCATACCTCAAGACAATT
>CAZLTA010000021.1:0-11618 GCA_964562345.1 uncultured Planctomycetia bacterium | reverse complement strand
AACAAATATTCTCCGTCATGCGGCCCCGGGCCGTATTCCGGATGAAACTGGACCGAAAGAATCGGCAGTTTTTTATGTTTCATCCCCTCTAAAGTACCATCGTTGAGGTTAACATGCGTTATTTCAATATCATCTTTATTCAATGAATCCATATCCACGCAAAAACCGTGATTTTGAACAGTAATGGAAATTCTGCCTGTTTTTAAATCCTTAACCGGATGATTCCCGCCGTGATGCCCGAATTTAAGCTTATATGTTTTCCCTCCCAGAGCCAGCCCCAGCATCTGATGGCCAAAACAGATTCCGAATATCGCCAATTTCCCTAACAGCTTCTTAACAGTTTCAACCACATACAGAACGCCTTCCGGATCACCGGGACCGTTAGAAAGAAGCAAACCGTCCGGTTTCTGAGCAAGAATTTCATCTGATTTTGTATTTGCCGGGACTACGATAACCCGGCAGTTATTTTCTTCCAGTCTCCTCAGGATATTAAACTTAACCCCGCAGTCAAGAACGACTACTTTATATTTTCCACTTTTATTCCAATGCTGGATTTGGCCCGAACTAACTTCCTTAACCAAATCCCTGCCGATCAATCCTAAAGACGCTTTTGCTTTTTTAACTAAACTTTCATCATCCAGATTCTCACTGGAGATAACAGCTTTCATTGCACCCTGCAAACGGATATGCTTGGTAACTGCACGCGTATCTATACCCTCAATACCTACAATCCCATGCTCTTTAAGATATTTATCCAACGTCATCTCTGAACGCCAGTTACTGGCAATAGAACTTGCTTCTTTAACTACAAATCCTTCCAAGAAAGGTTTTCTCGACTCAACATCTTCCTGATTCACGCCATAGTTGCCAATAAGAGGATAGGTCATCGTAACAATTTGGCCTTTATAGGAAGGGTCCGTCAGAATTTCCTGATAACCTGCCATACTGGTATTGAAGACTACTTCGCCTGATTTCTCCCCACAAGCACCAAAGGAGTACCCTTGGAAAATCCTCCCATCTTCAAAAACTATTTTAGCCTTCATTTATATACTTTCTTTTAACCTGAAAAACATACAACCTTTTGCGATACTACATCTGACATTATTTTTAAACCTTTATTCCCTACATCATAGACACCAATAACATTCTCATATTTAACAAATTCGGGCATAATTTCTGTAAATAAATTTTTCGTCTGCGCAAGGAACTCACTATTGAATATAACATCTTTTTTCTCAGGGAACAGTGCCATATAGAATATATTTGTTTCTACTAAATCCTGAAAAAAGTGTGTTCCAAAAGATAATTCGGGCATAAGATTTCCGGCTGAAAAAGCAATTTCTGCAAGAGCAACTACATTATTTATCTCAGCAAATTTAACCGGCACACCCAAAGACGGTGTAGTTGTACCCCATCTTCCCGGACCCATAAGAAGAGTAGGTAATTTATCTCTGTCTTTTATATCTTTATTTAACCTGCCCACTATACGGGCAATTTCATACTTATCCGACAACATAAGCTTACTATACTGTTCTGGATCAACATATATAATTCTTCCAACCTGCTGTGAAATATTTCCGCCTAGAAAATACCCCTGTGATTCAAAAAGCATATCTTTTCTGTTTATCTGAATTGGTATCTCAACTTTATAACCCAACCCCCTTGTCTGCAAGGGCCTGCACTGCAACAGGTTTATTTTAAAAGTATCATTTTCTGTAAAATTAACTGTAAATTCTATTTCAACAGGATAACAGTATTCTTTCTCAAGCGATTCCAATATCTTTTTAAAGGAATCAACCAAAGTATTATCCTTAAACAATTTTTCAAATGTCAATATCCAGTACTCTTGATCTTTTATTCCTCTTTTATTCATCATGTGCATAGCTTCGTGATCTTTTACTGCGATACGGTCCATATTTATATATAATTTCTCACTTATAATTTTCTCAAAAGGTATGGTTTCAAAAATATTATCTTTTGTATTTATAAGATCCACTTCGTGCTGTGAGAACCTTTTTAAATCATCTTTTTCTGCATATGGCCTTCGCAAAGGATCATCAAGTGCAACCATTCTTGGATAATCGTCTTCAACCCGGTTAACTGCCCTTGTGCCCAGCCCAAATACCAGCCTGAGCATACCTGCTTCTGGAATCATATTCTCATTCCACACATATGTATTATAAGAAACACCCACCCCTGCAAGATCAGGAAAGAAATAATTTTTATGGTGCGCACCTGAAACTCTTTGAACTAAAAGCGCCATCTGTTCATCCAGCTTATCCAACCCCCTCTGCTTTCTGTACACAAGAGCATCTTCACTCATAGTACTTGCATAAATCTTTCTTATAGCTTCGGCAAATTGAATATACCTTTGCTCTGGTGTACCTTGATTTGCCAAAAATACACTTTCGTATTTACCAGCAAATGCATTTCCAAATCCATCTTCTAAGAGCGAGCTCGAACGTATTATAATAGGAGACGATCCAAAATATTCTATTATCTGTTGAAACTGCTCCATAACCTCATCCGAAAATACCCCATAAACCATTTTCTCTTTTAAAACTTCTGCAATTTTAAAATACCCTTGTTCTGTCTTTTGCTGTATATGCAACTTCCACCACCGGTTCTGCACTATATAAGAATAGAATATATCCGAGCCTATATAGAAAGAATCGTGCGGTTCAGAAAGATTTTTCCAATCAAGAGAGTTGTTTTTCGACAAGATTTTCCTGGCTAAAAGTATACCTACGGTCTTTCCTCCGATAAAACCTGTTCCTATTAACTTGGATTTTATGTCTATCAGCTCTAGGAGAGAAAAATTACGCATCACCAGAGATAAAATCTCCTCATTCTTAGTTATCATTATACTACAAATTTTCTTCGCTATATCTTCTATTCGCTCTTTCGGAGCATTGTTTTTTACCAATTCCTCTGCTTCAAGGAATAATCGGTCCCAGTAATCAAGGTTTCTCTTTACACCTTCTGCTCCTTTCTCCCGGATATAAGAAAGTATTTTTACAGCATTAACACTATCCGTAATAGGAGTACACTTATCATCCTCTCTTTGGTGAGGAAGAAACATAGTCGGCGAATACCTGTTCCATACTTTTAAAGGATGTATATAACAACTTCCTTGACAACGGTATACATCCATAAGTAGCTGCGTTGTCTCTCGTATTCTGGCAATAGATTTAAAAGAATGATTATTGCGCAATATCGAAAAATATGTAACCGTTTTTAGTTCATAGAGATACGGACATGTAACCATAAAAAAGTTTCCTATCATAATATCCGTAGCCCATGCTGAAAGAAGCTCCGAGAGGCAATCAAACACATAATACGCACCTTCACCTTCTTGTGTAATAATGTTGTTTACATTTGTAGTAAACGATTCAAAACCGACATAAGCATCTAATTCATACCTCTTTATCTGTTTTATTGGCTTAAGCAGTTCTTCATGTGAAGCAAATCTCATATATATAACTTTTTTATTCTCATTCAATGCCTGTTGAACAAAATGTTTGACAAGATCTATATAGTCTTTTATATCGTCTATCTGCCAAACTACATTATCCCCTGCCCTTAAACCTGTAATTACATCATCCAAATCTTTTATTCCTGTGCTTATCATTTTAATAATCCTTTACATAAAACTTAAATTGCTTTCACCCATTAGATATTTATCCATATGGTAAGCGCACTGTCGGCCTTCTGAAACAGCCCATACCACCAATGACTGGCCGCGCCTCATATCACCTGCAGAAAATACCTTTTCAACAGATGTTATATAACTTTGATTCGTCTTCACGTTACCACAATTATCAAATTCAACATTAAGCTCGATGAGTAAACCCGAATGTTCTGGATGTAAAAAACCTATAGCAAGAATAACAATATCTGCTTCTATTTCGAACCCGCTTCCCGGAATTTCTTTCATAACAGGATGAGTTTCATTATTTGCTTGAGAGAATTCTACCTTTACACAAGAGAGTTTTTCTACAAATCCTTCTTTGCCGATAAAGCGTTTTGTTAATACCGCCCAGTGACGTTCCCCTCCTTCTTCGTAACTCGATGATTTCTTTAGGAGTAAGGGATAACTCGGCCAGGGATAATCCTGACTGCGAAACTCCGGTGGTTTAGGCATAACTTCTATCTGTACAACACGCTCAACACCCTGTCTATGCGCTGTTCCGAGACAGTCGGAACCTGTATCTCCCCCGCCTATAATAACAACTTTTTTACCCTTTAAATCTATAATTTTATCTAACGAAATATCTTCTTCTTCTAAATTTTTGTTTGCCTGAGTCAAATAATCCATTGCAAAATAAATACCTCCTAATCCTCTCCCTTCTATCTTAAGGTCTCTCGGAACACGAGCACCACCTGCTAAACATATAGCATCAAATTCATTTAGAAGCTGTTTAATCGGATAATCTTCCCCTACATCTATACCTGTTTTAAAAACAATTCCTTCCTCCTTCCAGATATTAATACGCCTGTCTATTAAATGTTTTTCAAGTTTAAAGTCTGGTATTCCATAACGCAATATACCCCCTGCTTTTTTATCCCGTTCAAAAACAATTACACTATGCCCTGCTCTGTTAAGCTGCACCGCACAGGATAAACCCGCCGGGCCCGAACCGACAACAGCTACTCTCCTGCCGGTTCTATGTTTTATTGAATTTGGTTTAACCAATCCATTCTTGAATCCAAACTCTATAACCGCAAGTTCATTTTCACGAATAGTCACAGCATCGCTATTTAAACCCAGCACACATGCATGTTCGCATAATGCAGGGCATACTCTGCCTGTTATCTCGGGCATATTATTTGCAGCATCCAGCAACCTAAACGCTGTTTCCCAATTGCCATGAAACATATAATTATTCCATTCAGGAATATAGTTCCCTACTGGACATCCCCAATGACAAAATGGTGTCGCACAATCCATACAGCGTGAAGCTTGCTCTTGTGATTGTTCTTCAGAGCGCAGTTTTAAAACCTCCTTGGAATCCTTAATACGCTCACGAACACTTCTATACTGTCCATTTTGTCTGGCAACTTTTAAAAAACTTCTTGAATCATCCATTAGATATCTCCGGCAACTTATTTTTCTCCATCTTCATACCTTCTAAGATACGTTTATACTCTATCGGCATAACCTTGACAAACCTCTTAAGTTCTTTATGAATATTATCCATAACCATTTTTGCTTTTTTACTTTTTGTATATTTATAATGATTGTTAAGTAAAAAATATATTATATCTTTGTCTTCTTCTTCAACTTCTTCTAATTCAACCATATCCATATTGCACCTATCTTTGAACATCTTATCTTCATCATATACATAGGCTATTCCACCTGACATACCGGCAGCAAAGTTCCTCCCTGTTTTTCCAAGAACAATCACCCTGCCGCCTGTCATATACTCACAGCCGTGATCGCCAACACCTTCTATAACAGTATAAAGCCCGGAATTTCTGACACAAAA
Source organism: uncultured Planctomycetia bacterium (assembly GCA_964562345.1). Classification (GTDB taxonomy): domain Bacteria; phylum Omnitrophota; class Gorgyraeia; order Kaelpiales; family Kaelpiaceae; genus Saelkia. The sequence goes on along the minus strand of CAZLTA010000021.1, from coordinate 6,126 downwards.
CCTCTCTCCTGCAACCCCATATATATATGCTTCACCTGATATGGCTCCATAAAATGAAGTATTGCCTATAATTATATTCTCACCGGGATCATAATACGCATCTTTATCCGGATATATTATAATCTTTCCACCGGAAATACCTTTGCCTACATAGTCATTAGCCATACCTTCCAATTTAAAAGTAACTCCTTTAATAAGGAATGCGCCAAAACTTTGACCGGCAACACCTCTAAAATCGCAAATTATAGTATCTTCCAAAAGCATATCATCACCATATCTTCGACAAATTTCTCCACTTAACATTGCTCCTGTAGCTCTGTTTGTATTATTAATTTCAGCTGAAATTCTCACAGGCTTATTTTTTTTGAGATACTCTTCACACATATTTATAAGCTTTTTATCTAGAATAAAATCAAGCTCTCTATTTTGCTCAGATTCACCACACTGCCCGATATTCTCAGAAATATCCGGCTTATAGAGAATCCTATCATAATTTAGCCCTTTTGCTTTAGGGGGAATAATATTTGTGTTTAAATCAAGAAAATCCACCCTTCCTATCATCTCGTTTATAGTTTTTATTCCCAAGCTTGCCATTATTTCGCGAAACTCTTGTGCTACGAAATTAAAATAATTCACTATATATTCCGGCTTTCCGCTAAACCTTTTCTGTAAAATATTATCCTGGGTAGCTATACCAACTGAGCAGTTGTTGAGATGGCAATGTCTCAACATAACGCATCCGATTACAACAAGCACAGCGGTACAAAAACCATATTCTTGAGCTCCTAATAAAGCTGCAATTGCAATATCGTACCCTGTGCGCATCTGTCCATCAGTTTGTATCTGAACTCTGGAACGTAGATTATTCAGCACAAGTGTTTGGTGTGTTTCAGAAAGCCCCAGTTCCCATGGAAGCCCGGCATATCTTATCGAACTTCTCGGCGATGCACCTGTCCCCCCATCCCCTCCTGAGATAAGAATCATATCTGCATGGCATTTTGCAACACCTGCTGCAACGGTTCCGACTCCTACTTCTGAGACAAGTTTTACGCTTATACGTGCCTTGGGATTTGTATTTTTCAAATCAAATATCAGCTGTGCAAGGTCTTCAATAGAATATATATCATGGTGTGGAGGCGGTGATATTAAAGTCACACCGGGAGTCGTATATCTGGTTCGCGCAATTATACCGCTCACCTTATGTCCTGGCAATTGACCGCCTTCACCAGGTTTTGCACCTTGAGAAATCTTTATCTGTATTTCATCTGCATTAACCAGATAGTTTAAAGTAACACCAAACCTTCCGGAAGCAACCTGCTTTATAGCACTCCTCTTTGAATCTCCATTAGGTAAAACTATAAATCTATTAGGATCCTCGCCGCCCTCACCGGTATTCGACTTGCCGCCTATTCTGTTCATAGCAATAGCAATTGTCTCGTGTGCTAATCTGCTTATAGAACCAAAACTCATAGCACCTGTGGCAAAACGTTTCATAATATTCTCGACAGATTCAACCTTATCAATAGATATTGGCGTTCTCTTTTTAAACTTAAACAAGCTTCTTAAAGTTGTAGGATTGGCTGATTGATCATTTATCATCTGTGCAAATTTTTTATATCTATCATAATCATTATTCCGTACAGCGTCCTGTAAAGCTGCTATGCTTTCAGGGTTCCAAAGATGGAATTCTCCGTCTTTTTTCCATTGATAAATTCCACCGCTCATTAAATATGGTACTTTTATATCTCTTTCGGGATATGCTTCCTTATGTCTTCTTATAGTTTCATCAGCTATACCTTCAAGATTAACTCCTCCGATTCGCGATACAGTACCGGTAAAATATTTTCCTATTAAATCATCATCTAATCCTAATGCTTCAAAAATCTGCGCACCGCGGTAACTTCTAAGAGTAGATATCCCCATCTTGGATAATATTTTTAATATACCTTCTGTCAATGCTTTGTTGTAATTATTAAGCGCCGTTTTAAAATCCAGGCTAATATCTTTTTCTTTTATGAGATATTTTATTGCCTCATACGCAAGGTATGGGTTTATGCAATCTGCTCCGTAACCGAAAAGCAGGGCAAAGTGGTGTACTTCTCTGGGCTCTGCGCTTTCAACTATTACCGCAACCTGCGAGCGTATAGTCTTTTTTACAAGATGATGATGGATGGCACTCATAGCCAAAAGCGCCGGAAGAGCAATATTGTCCTCATCAACTCCACGATCGCTCAATATTATAAAAGAGTACCCCTGCTCAATGGCATATTCTGATTCAAAACAAATTCTTTCTAATGCACGCATAAAACCTTCTTTATCTCTTTTTGCATCAAAAAAAGTGTATATCGTTTTTGTCTTAAAACCATTGATACTTATATCCCGTATTTTCTCAAGCTCCTGATCCATCAGGATAGGATTCTTTACTCTGAGTTTATGACTATGTTCTGGTACCTCCTCCAAAATATTTTTCTGAGGCCCTATAAAACTTTCCAGGCTCATAACAATTCTTTCTCTTATAGAGTCTATAGCCGGGTTTGTAACCTGCGCAAACAACTGCCTAAAATAGTTATATAAAATCTGAGGCTTTTTTGACAAAAAGGCATATGGAGTATCGTTGCCCATAGAACCCACAGGCTCTTTACCATCTTCTGCCATGGGCTTTATGATCAGCTTAAGGTCTTCCCGCGAATAACCAAAGGCTTTAAGGTCAGCCATTATGTTCCCGGATTTTTTATCACTATCACCACTGCTTACAAGTTTATCCAAATGAATCATATTCTTACTGTTCCATTGACCATACGGACAACGAGCAGTTATCTTTTCTTTTATCTCAGAATCATGCACTATATGCCCTGTTTCAGTATCAATAAAAAACATTTTACCCGGCTCAAGCCTTCCAGAAATTTTAATATCTGCTGGTTTTATATCAAGAACCCCGACTTCAGATGCCATTACTATAAAATCGTTTCTGGTTACAATATAACGGGCAGGACGCAATCCGTTTCTATCAAGCATCGCTCCGATAGCCTTTCCATCCGTAAAGGCTATCGCAGCCGGTCCATCCCAGGGTTCCATAAAACAGGCATGATATTCGTAGAAATCCTTAAGCTTTTTTTTCATAGACCTGTTATGTTCCCAGGCTTCTGGAATCAGCATCATCATAGCATGTTCAAGAGACCTGCCTGACAATACTAAAAGCTCAAAAAAGTTATCAATCGCAGCCGAATCGCTTCCTCCCTTAACAATAACCGGCTTCAGCTTTTCTATATCTATGTTGAACAAATCGTTTGCAAGTAATCGTTCTCTCGCAGTTACCCAATTTATATTTCCGCGCAAAGTATTGATTTCTCCATTATGAGCCAGGAATCTAAAAGGCTGCGCCAGATTCCAGGTAGGAAAAGTATTAGTACTGTAACGCGAATGCACTAAGCATAAAGCGCTCTTTATTCTTTTATCCTTAAGGTCGAGGAAAAAATTCTCCAGCTGATCAGGCATAAGCAACCCCTTATAAGAAAAAGTACGGCTGGAAATATTGGTAATATAGAATGACTTTTTATGTTTTAAATTAGAATTACAAATAATATTTTCAACTTGCTTCCTGATCACATAAAGTTTTCTTTCAAACTCCAATTGATTATTAAAACTCTTATTGCGGCCGATGAAAACCTGCTCAAAGAACGGCTCAGATTCCTTGGCAGTTTTTCCAATATCAGAATCATCAATCGGAACTTCTCTCCATCCTAAAATACTCTGACCTTGTTCTTTTATTATATTTTCAAACACTCCCTTACAAAAATTACGCTCTTTATCATCCTGAGGTAAAAATATCAACCCTGTACCGTAGGAACCTAATTGAGGTAAATTAATCCTATAATCTTCAGCAACCTTAATAAAAAATTCATGCGGCATCTGTATTAAAATTCCTGCACCGTCTCCGGTTTTTGGATCTGCACCCACTGCCCCCCGATGTGATAAGCGATGTAATATCTTTATTCCCTGCTTAACGATAGAGTTCGACTTCTCTCCCTTGATATTGCATGCAAATCCCACCCCGCAGGAATCCTTTTCAAACCTGGGATCATAAAGCCCCTGTTTTTCCATAAATTGCCCAAACATTAATCACTCCCCTTTAAAAAAAATTATAATATAAAAAACTTACCGCCTGTCAACTTCAATGCCTAATTTCTTCATCTTGCTTCTTAAGGTATTGCGATTAATTCCTAGTAACTTTGCAGCTCTAAGTTGATTGCCAAAAGTCGTCTTTAGAGTTTCTTCAATTAAAGGCTTCTCCGCCGCTTTTATAATACGATGGTAAAGGCCCTGTTTTTCTGAAAAATTTCTGTATCTCATCTTCTTAAAAATATCAGTATTTTTTCTCTTTTATGGTTAGACTTTTTAATCATTAACTGCGTTTTTCTTAAATCCTTCTTTTTAACATTACTTAAATTATCTTCTTCAATAGCTTTAATAACATTATCTAAATCTTCATAGCTGATATCAATTTCTTTTTCATCAATCTGTCTCCCCCAAAGACCAGCAGTTGAAGGCCTTTCAATAATTTCAGAAGGCACCTTTAATTCTTTAGCCATATTCCTCACCTCTGTTTTCAACAATCCTCCTAAAGGCAGAATATCACAACCTCCATCGCCATATTTCGTAAAATAACCGATTGTTAGCTCGCTTTTGTTCCCGGTACCCGCAACCAAATAATCCAATGAATTCGCAAAATAATACAAAACTAACATTCTTAGCCTGGGTTTTAAATTAGCTCTTGCAATATCATTTGAACAAGAGCACACCCCCTTTAAATAATCAAAGAGAGCAGTTAAACCTATCTTCTTAGTTTTTATGCCAAATTCCTTAGCAAATTTCATTGCTAACTCTTCATCTATACCTAATGCTTTCTTCGACAACTCCGCTGCCACTGAAGAATCAATGCCTCCGCTTAAACCTACAACAACACCTTTTTCCCCGGCATTTTCAACCTGTTGCCTTATCCAATTACTAATATCCTGTAGCAATTCCACACTTAAACCTCCTGTATTCCATTGGGAATTATCTCCCAACAGGACTTATCTAACTCATAAAACAGGAAGATATTTATCAAGCTCATATTGAGGAACTTGAATTTTATAATCATCCCACTCTTTTTTCTTTATCTCAATAAATCTTGGAAAAATATGTTCCCCAAGAGTTCTTCTTACAAGCTCGCTGTTTTCTGTTATCGCAATAGCATGACCCAGACTATCTGGAAGTGTTTCAATACCTTTTTCCTTCCTTTGTACATCAGTTAGGTGATATAAATTCTGCTCCATGGGCTTAGGTATTTTATACCCCTTCTCTATTCCATCTAACCCCGCATGCAGCATAGCTGCGAATGTAAGATAGGGGTTGCATGCCGGATCACAAGCTCTGAATTCACATCTGGTAGCATTCTCCTGGCCTGGATTATACAGTGGGACTCTAACAAGAGCACTTCTGTTTCTCCGGCTCCATGCTATATATACAGGAGCCTCATATCCTGGCACCAATCTTTTATATGAGTTTGTGGTTTGCGCAAATATAGAGCATATCTCCTTAGAATGTTTCAGGAGGCCGGCAATATATTGACGGGCAGTCTCTGAGAGATAATCCTCGGTATTTGCATCAAAGAACGCATTCTTACTTCCTTTAAATAGTGATTGATGCGTATGCATACCTGATCCGTTTTCGCCAAAAAGAGGTTTTGGCATAAAAGTAGCATATACGCCAAACTTGCTTGCAATCTCCTTTACCACAATTTTATAAGTAATTACATTATCTGCCATCTCTAATGCATCTTTATAGCGCATATCAACCTCATGCTGCGATGGAGCTACTTCATGGTGGGAATATTCAATATCTATGCCCATCTTTTCAAGAGCTAATACTGTTTCTCTTCTTAAATCACTCGCGACATCAAGCGTTGTAAGATCAAAATACCCTCCTTTATCTAATACGTCTGTATCCGTATCTGTCTTGAAATAGAAATATTCAAGTTCAGGGCCTAAATAATAATGATCAAAACCCATTTTATTTGCCCGTTCCAAAGCTCTTTTTAAAACATAGCGCGGGTCACCTGCCTCCAATGTTCGTGTAGAATTTGGT